>URZO01000041.1 GCA_900552465.1 uncultured Parabacteroides sp.
CCCGCGACCCCATGCGTGACAGGCATGTATTCTAACCAGCTGAACTACCGAACCAAAGTTTATCGCGATCTCTCTTGATTGCGGTGCAAAGGTAGATATTATTTTGAATCTTGCAATAGTTTCATGACAAATATTTACTTCGGAAGGATTATTTTCCTACTTTTGCCCTCCATATAAATAATAATAATCATGAAGAATACTCCTGTAGATTATCAGACTGCCAGACGAATAATCGATGGCTACGGACTTCCCGACTTCGGGAAAGCTACAATACGTGAGGTTGTTGCGATATCCACACAACTCGAACAAGAGACAAAAACAGAATTTATCCACATGGAAATGGGTGTTCCCGGCCTCAAAGCCGCCCAAGTGGGCGTCGATGCCGAGATCAAGGCGCTCCAGGACGGCGTTGCATCCATCTATCCGAATATCAACGGGACGCCGGAAGTAAAAGCCGAAGCCTCCCGCTTCATCAAAGCATTTATCGACATCGACGTCGCACCGGAAGGCTGTGTGCCTGTGACCGGCTCTATGCAGGGAACATACGCTTCATTCCTGGTCAGCGGACAATGCACGCCGGGAAAAGACACGATCCTGTTCATCGATCCGGGTTTTCCTGTGCAGAAACAGCAGATCGTGGTGATGGGCTATAAATATGAATCGTTCGACGTTTACGAATACCGCGGAGAAAAGCTGCGCGAAGTACTGGAACAATATCTTTCCAAAGGAAACATAGCCGCCATGATTTACTCCAATCCCAACAATCCCGCCTGGTTCTGCCTGAAAGAAGAAGAACTGAAGATCATCGGAGAGATGGCGAATAAATACGACACGATTGTAATCGAAGACCTCGCCTACTTCGCCATGGACTTCCGCAAGCCGCTCGGAAAACCGTTTGAGGCACCTTATCAGGCAACAGTCGCACGCTACACGGACAATTACATCCTGCAAATCTCCGGTTCCAAAGCCTTCAGCTATGCCGGCCAGCGCATCGGTGTGACGGCAATCTCCAACAAACTCTATCACCGCGCCTATCCGGGACTGACACAACGTTACGGCGGAGGCACATTCGGAACGGTGTACATCCACCGCGTACTCTATGCCATGTCGTCCGGAACAAGCCATTCGGCACAATTTGCACTGGCAGCCATGTTCAAGGCAGCATCAGACGGAACGTTCGACTTCATTTCGGAAGTGAAGGAATACGGACGCCGGGCCGAAAAGCTCAAGAAGATATTTACGGACTACGGTTTCCAAATCGTGTACGACCACGACCTGGACGAGCCGATTGCCGACGGGTTCTACTTTACGATCTCCTATCCGGGCATGACCGGAGGCGAGTTGATGGAAGAACTCATTTATTATGGAGTAAGCGCCATCTCACTGAGTACGACGGGAAGTAACCAGGAAGGTTTGCGCGCCTGCACCTCCTTTATCAAACCGCATCAGTATGCACTTCTTGAAGAGCGCCTGAAACTCTTCAAAGAGAATCATACGGCATAATTAACACGAACCGGGCTCTTGTTTAATATACATTAACACGAGAGTCCGGTTTTTCATTTGTTTCTTTAACCCAAAAGCTATATATTGTCGCAGTTTTATTATTAACCAGCAAGTTAAAGTCCCGCTATGGCAATGTATAACAACATATTTAAAATAACACATAATGATGTGCTCCCGGCTCAGGGAAGCATACTGATATCAGAACCTTTCCTGCAAGACGCCTATTTCCAACGCTCCGTTGTACTGCTGGTGGAACATGCTCCGGAAGGCTCGATGGGATTCGTACTGAATAAGAAGACAGACTTCTTAGTCAACACATTCTTTGAGGACTTGAAGAAGTATCCGGATATGCCGATCTACCTGGGCGGTCCGGTCAGTGCAAACCGCCTGTTCTTTATCCATTCATTAGGAGATATGATTATTCCGAACTCCGTTAAGATCAACGAACATCTTTACTTCGACGGAGACTTCAGTGCATTGTTGCGCTACATCCAGAACGGGCATCCGATCGAAGGGAAAGTGAAATTCTTCCTGGGTTATTCCGGCTGGCAGGAAGGACAATTGACGAATGAAATCTCTAAAAACTCATGGGTTGTGAGTCATGCCTCCAACCGGAACGTATTGCTTGCCGAGGGCGAAGATTTCTGGAAGCGTTCGCTCGAATCGCTCGGTAGCCAATATGAAACCTGGACTAAGTATCCGAAAGATCCTTATCTGAACTGATCCCCACTCCTCATTTACACGCTTATTTATTGATACGTTGCATAACCAGTACGTCCGAATAGCCGTCTTCAGTGGCTATCCAGTCTGTCAGTATGCCTGTCACGGTGAAGCCGCAACGGGTAAACAACGCTTTGCTGGCCTCATTGCCAACCGGAATATGCACGTATAGCTGACGCAGTTTAAGGAAAGAGAAGGCATAGCGGATCAACAGGCCGAGCGCCTCCGTTGCCAGACCGTTCTTCTGATAAACAGGATCGACCAGTATGCCGACTCCGGCACGGCGATGGTGCGGCTCGAAATCGTACAGGTCTAACATCCCGACAGTTGCTTCGGTCGGACGATAGTCGATCATCAGGCGCAATTGTTTCAGGTCGTACAGATCCCGGTGAGATTCGGCTATATACTCTTTCAGCAGATAGCGCGAATAAGGCGCCAACGTATTTCCCAATCCCCACCATTCGGGTTTATTCTCCCAATGATACAGCAGTTCCAGGTCTTCCGGCTCCGGAGCGCGAAGGCTTATAGTTTCGTTCGACAACAATTCCATCAGATCAACTTTTTACTTTCCTTATTATATATATGGTAAGATATCTTCTTATCCACCATCTTGTCCATCAACAGGAGCATCTGCTCGAAGCGGGCATCGGGATAGCAGAAAGCCAGATCCGTAAAACGCTTCATCTGGTTGCGGCGGCAAATGGCATCCATCACACGCTCTTCGTCCAAGTCCCAGAGATTGACATACTCCAACTCAGGCATCCGCTTGACGCAAGCGGCTTTCACCTCCTCGAACATCTCTTCGCGGCAGAGGATCAGCAGGCGGCGATGACGCGAGCGCGGTTTCCGCTTCAGTCCTAACAGGCCGACGAGCGCAGACAGCGAACCTTTCAGCAGGACAGCCAGCCGGATCAGCAAACCCATCAACCAGCCGGAATGCGGATAATACTTCCGGTAGAAGATCAACATCGCACCGTAGAACGCTTTCACATATTTGACGTCGCCATGCTTCGTGCTCTCGCCCTTATAATGGAGGATGCGTTCGGGGATGTAATAGTTCTTATAGCCTCCCTGCACAATCCGGTACGACAGATCTATATCTTCGCCATACATAAAGAACGACTCGTCCAGCAGCCCCACCTTGTCGAGCGCCTCGCGCCGGAGGAACATAAACGCGCCTGCCAGCACATCCACCTTATGTTGCTTGTCCGCATTCAGATACGGAAGGCTGTAACGGGCAAACACGCGGGAATTGGGAAACAGTTTAGACAGCCCGAACAGCTTGCAGAAAGATACCCAAGGCGACGGAAAACTCCGCTTGCTCTCAGGCAGGAACGCTCCGTGGCCGTCCAGCATCTTCACGCCTATCCCGCCCGCTTCCGGATGTTCGTCCATAAAGAAGCAGAGGGAACGCAGGCTCTCCTCTCCGATCACGGTGTCTGGATTCAGCAAGAGGACATATTCGCCGCTACTCAGCCGGATCGCCTGGTTATTGGCTTTTGCAAAGCCGGGGTTATCGGAGTTCTCGATGAAGGTCACTTCCGGAAAGCGCGGGCGGAGGTATTCGAGGGAACCGTCCGTCGAATGGTTGTCGACCACCAGCACTTCCGCCTCCATGCCCCGGACGGCGGCGCGGACCGAGCAAAGGCATTGCTCGATGAAATACTTTACATTATAATTGACTATGATTATGGAGAGCTTCATATTGGTTGAGAGTTCAAAATTGAAAGTAGAAAGTTATACTTTATAGCTTGATCGAGTCGCTGAAGCTGGTGCGGTTCACGATGGAACGACCCAGGGTTATTTCGTCGGCATACTCGATCTCGTCGCCAATGGAAACGCCGCGGGCAATGACGGAAATCTTTACGTCATATGGCGATAGCTTGCGATAGATGAAGAAGTTGGTCGTGTCGCCCTCCATCGTCGTACTGAGCGCCAGGACCACTTCACCCACTTCGCCGTCCGCCACACGCTGCACAAGGCTGTCGATCTGCAGATCGCCCGGCCCGATCCCGTCCATCGGCGAGATGATACCGCCGAGGACGTGGTAGACGCCCCGGAACTGTCCGGTGTTCTCAATCGCCATTACCTCTTTGATGTTCTCGACTACGCAAACCGTCGAACGGTCGCGCTGCGGGTCGGCACAGATGGAACAGATGTCCTCATCGCATATATTATGGCATACCTTGCAGTATTTCACATCCCGGCGAAGCGCCACCAGCGCGGCGGCAAAGCCTTCCGTATATCCGGCATCCCGGCGGAGCATGTACAAAGCCAGCCGGAGCGCCGTCTTCCGCCCCACACCCGGCAAGGACGACAACTCGTTCACCGCATTCTCCAATAAGACAGATGGATATTTCTGATTCATTCCTTTTATCTTCTTTGTCGGCAAAGATAAGTAAAATCTTCCTTATCCATTGACTCTTTTCATGCATTCCATTAGTTGTCCGCTTGGCGGCGGACGATCGTTCGCTGGCCGCCGGACGATCGTTCACCGTCAAGCGGACGATCGTTCACCAGGCGGCGAACGTTTTATAGTATGCATAGAAAGAGCTAAAGGACCGTGAACAAAACACTACTTCACCGTGATCTTTCCTCTTGCTTCTTATTAAGAAATAATGTAGATTTGCGATGCCTAACCGGCGGCGATAAGTGTATTCAAATTAAATCTAACTAAATAAGTAAACACCGTGAAGAAGGAAGACGAAGAAAAGGTGGGCGGGCTACCGGAAAATGCCTATAGAGAATTGAAAGAAGGTGAGGTCTACGAACCCATCATGTCGCCCGACAAACAATATCGGGAAGTAACCCCCTGGTCCGTATTCTGGGGGCTGGTCATGGCCGTTATATTCAGTGCGGCGGCAGCTTTCCTGGGGCTGAAGGTCGGACAGGTATTCGAGGCGGCGATCCCGATTGCGATTATTGCGGTCGGACTGTCGAGCGGCTTTAAACGGAAGAACGCACTGGGCGAGAATGTCATTATCCAGTCTATCGGGGCGAACAGCGGGGTGATCGTGGCTGGCGCTATCTTTACGCTTCCCGCGCTTTATATCCTGCAAGACAAATATCCGGAGATTACGATCAACTTCTTCGAAGTGTTTATGAGCTCGCTGCTGGGCGGAATCCTCGGCATCCTACTGTTGATCCCGTTCCGGAAGTATTTCGTTTCGACGATGCACGGCAAATATCCGTTCCCGGAAGCCACTGCAACTACGCAGGTTCTGGTGTCCGGCGAAAAGGGAGGCAACCAGGCCAAACCGCTTATCTATGCCGGGCTGATCGGCGGGCTGTATGACTTTATCGTTTCGACGTTCGGTTGGTGGAGCGAAACTGTCAGCACGCGCATCGTCGGGGTCGGCGAAATGCTGGCCGAAAAGGCTAAGGTTGTGTTTAAAGTAAACACTGGTGCGGCCGTGTTGGGGCTTGGATATATCATCGGGTTGAAGTATTCGGCTATTATCTGTGCCGGCTCGTTCCTCGTCTGGCTGGTGATTATTCCGCTGATGTCCGCGTTCTTCGGCGCCGAAGTGCTGACGTTCGGCAACGACGCCATCACGGCGACGGTGGGAAGCATGAGTGCGGAACAGATCTTTACGACCTATGCGCGCCACATCGGTATCGGCGGCATTGCGACGGCAGGCGTGATCGGTATTATCAATTCATGGGGAATCATCAAAGGCGCAGTCGGCCTGGCAGCCAAAGAGCTTAAAGGAAAGACGGGCGCCGTGCAGACAGAAGAACTCCGGACACAAAAGGACTTGTCGATGAAAGTAATCGCTATCGGTATCTTTGCGACACTGGTTGTGACCTATCTGTTCTTCCATTTCGGCGTATTGGATAACTGGTATTACGCGCTGATCGGGCTGCTGATTGTCGGTATCATCGCATTCCTCTTCACAACTGTTGCAGCCAACGCGATTGCAATCGTAGGGACAAACCCGGTATCGGGCATGACGTTGATGACGCTAATCCTGTCGTCCATCATCCTGGTAGCCGTCGGACTGAAAGGGATAGCCGGTATGGTTTCGGCGCTAATTATAGGTGGTGTGGTTTGTACGGCACTGTCTATGGCCGGCGGTTTCATCACCGACCTGAAGATCGGTTACTGGTTAGGCAGCACACCCGCCAAGCAGGAAAGCTGGAAATTCCTCGGGACGCTGGTTTCGGCTGCTACCGTGGGCGGCGTCATCCTGGTCCTGAACCAGTCATACGGTTTCACGAGCGGACAGTTGGCCGCTCCGCAAGCCAACGCCATGGCGGCCGTGATCGAACCGCTGATGAGCGGGTCAGGCGCTCCCTGGCTTTTATATGCCATCGGTGCCGTACTGGCAATTATCCTGAACTTCTGCAAGATTCCGGCACTGGCCTTTGCGTTAGGTATGTTTATCCCGCTGGAACTGAACACGCCTCTATTGATCGGAGGTGCTATCAGTTGGTACGTGGGCAGCCGCAGCAAAGACCAGGCATTGAACAATGCACGCCTTGAAAAAGGGACATTGCTGGCCTCCGGTTTCATTGCCGGTGGAGCTTTGATGGGTGTAGTGAGTGCTACAATGCGTTTCGCCGGTATAAATCTCGTGAATGAAGAGTGGATGGAAAGCAACTTTGCAGGGGTGATAGCTGTTGTAATGTATATCATATTAATGTCCTATCTGGCGATAAGTTCATTAAAAGCGAAAAAGGAGTAATTTATGGAAGCACCTGTAGTGAATGTCGGCATCATGCGTGAGAAGGCCGTTTCGTTTGTATTTCATGGGGAATATGTGCATACGGAAACCGGTCAGTTCCTGACCGGAGAACAACGTGTATTGTTTGTAGGCGGAAACATTGTCTTCAACGGCAAGCTATACAAAGAGCTCTTCTTCGAGCCCGCCTCCCCCGCCTCGTCCTTCGAACTGAAGGCAGTCACTATAGGCCGCAACTTCCACTGGCAACGACAGGAAGACCAGTGTTTCAAGGGAGCTTTTAACCTCGTCACCTGCAAGGACAGCATCGTCGTTATCAACCAGATAGACGTGGAGGAGTATCTGACGAGCGTGATCTCTTCGGAGATGAGCGCCGAAGCCTCGAAAGAATTGTTGAAAGCGCATGCCGTCATCTCGCGCAGCTGGCTGCTCGCACAGGTAGAAAAAAACTTCCGCCTGGCGGGAAAAGAGGAAAAGCAGCAGAGCTACTACCGCGACAACGAACAACTGATACGCTGGTACGACCGCGAAGACCACGAGATATTCGATGTCTGTGCCGACGACCATTGCCAGCGTTACCAGGGTATCACGCGCGCCTCCACCCCGATCGTACAGAAAGCCATACACGAAACGCGTGGCGAAATACTGACGGATGGCGAAGCGATCTGCGACGCCCGCTTCTCTAAATGCTGCGGAGGTGTCACCGAGCAGTTCGAGCATTGCTGGGAACCGGTTCCACACTCTTACCTGACTGCCTTGCGCGACAGCTGCGAAACGACTTTCCCGGACCTTACGAAGGAAGAAGAGGCGGAGAAATGGATCCGTTCCGCTCCCGAAGCATTCTGCAATACGTCCGACAAGGAAATCCTCGGCCAGGTGTTGAACAATTATGACCAGGAAACGACTGACTTCTACCGCTGGAAAGTATCTTACACGCAAAAGGAACTGGCCGGACTGATTCATCGCAAGACCGGCATCAATTTCGGTCAGATACTGGACCTCATTCCGGTCAGTCGCGGAACTTCCGGGCGTATCGATATGTTGAAGATTATCGGGACGCATTACACCTTTATGATCGGTAAGGAACTGGAAATACGCCGTACACTGTCGGAAACGCATCTCTACAGCTCTGCGTTTGTCGTAGACAAAGAAGATATACAATTCGATATTCCCGGCCGGTTCGTCCTGACCGGCGCAGGTTGGGGACATGGCGTAGGGCTTTGCCAGATCGGAGCTGCCATGATGAGCGCCCAGGGATATGATTACCGGCAGATTCTCTCGCATTACTTCCCCGGAGCGTTGATTGAGAAAAGGTATTAATCAAAAAGGCTGCGTATCCGAAGATCGCAGCCTTTTCTTTATTGTGTTTACCTATTTGTCTCCGGTCTTATAAACCGGTCGCCTTAACTCTCCCGAGCTCCAGCTGATACAAAGGAACAAGAAATTAATCACATACGCAAAACAAATTAGATAAAAAGCTGAAATTTCCCCTTGAAATCGCCTATTCTATCGACGAATAGACATATCGTAACCCGAACAGCAAATAGCGCATCACGAATAATTAATGTATCTTTGCCGCAAATTTCCAACAAGCAATGAACAGCTACATCATCCTCTTTATCATAGCCGCCTATTTCGGCATCCTCCTGCTGATAGCCTGGATCACGGGACGGAAGAGTACCAGCAACGAAGCCTTCTTCCTCGGCAACCGCAAATCGCCCTGGTATATCGTGTCGATCGGGATGGTCGGGACGTCGCTTTCGGGCGTCACCTTCGTGTCCGTTCCGGGGATGGTGCGCAGCATAGATATGACGTACATGCAGACTGTCCTGGGGTTCTTCTTCGGATATATCCTGATTGCCAAAGTGCTGTTGCCGCTTTACTATAAATTACAACTGACCACCATTTACTCGTATCTGGACGACCGGATCGGGCGGCACAGTTATAAGACAGGTGCTTCCTTTTTCCTGCTTTCCAAGATCGTAGGCGCGGCAGCACGGCTTTACCTGGTCGTGCTGATCCTGCAACATTACGTATTCAGCACCTGGAACATACCGTTTGCCGCCACTGTCGTGATCAGTATTTTCCTGGTATGGCTATACACCTACCGGAGCGGCATCAAGACGATCATCTGGACGGACACGTTACAGGCATTATGCCTGGTCGCGATGCTGATCGTGATTATCTGGCAGGTCAAAGACAAGATGCAGTTGGATTTCGGCGGTATGGTGCAGACCTTGCAGGCAAGTCCGCACTTCCGTATCTTCGAGTTCGACGACTGGCATAGCACGCAGCATTTCGTAAAACAATTCTTCAGCGGTATCTTTATCACGATCGTCATGACGGGACTCGACCAGGATATGATGCAAAAGAACCTTTCCTGCAAAAGCCTGAAAGATGCACAAAAGAATATGTACACCTATGGCTTCGCTTTCACGCCGGTCAACTTCCTGTTCCTTTCACTCGGCGTCCTACTGGTGGCGCTTGCATCCCAGCAGCATATCGAATTGCCCGCGATGAACGATGACATACTCCCGATGTTTTGCACCTCCGGGATATTGGGACACTCGATCCTGGTCTTCTTTACGATCGGTATCATAGCCGCCGCATTCAGCAGTGCCGACTCCGCCCTGACAGCGCTTACGACCTCTTTCTGTATCGATATTTTAGGCGTGGAAAAGGAACAGGCACAGACCGCCAAGCGCACCCGGCTGGCTGTCCATTTGATGATCTCTGCCTTATTTGCAATAATTATTCTTATCTTTAAGGCCGTAAACAGCCGGAGCGTGATCGACGCGATCTATATGATAGCCTCTTACACCTACGGCCCTTTATTGGGATTATTCGTTTTTGGATTGTTCACGAAGCGGCAGCCGCGTGATAAGTTCGTGCCTTATATATGTGTCCTTTCGCCGTTGCTCTGTTTTGCGACGGACTATCTGGTGAAGCAATATACAGGATATGTATTCGGGTATGAAATGCTGATGCTAAACGGTGGCCTGACCTTCTCAGGACTATGGCTCAGCTCCCTGAACACAAAAAGGATTCCCACAATTAATTCATAATTCACAACTCATAATTCACAACATGGAAATCAAAAGTGCAGAATTTGTTATCAGTAACACAGACGTGAAGAAATGTCCCGCAGGCAATCTGCCGGAATATGCCTTTATCGGGCGAAGTAATGTTGGCAAATCCTCCCTCATCAATATGCTGACCGGAAAGAAAGGGCTTGCCATGACCTCGCAGAAGCCGGGCAAGACAATGCTTATCAATCATTTTCTTATCAACGGACAGTGGTATCTGGTCGACCTTCCCGGTTACGGCTTTGCCCAGCGGGGAAAAGAAGGGCGGGATAACATCCAGCGGATCATCGAAGACTACATCCTGGAACGGGAACAGCTGACGAACCTTTTTGTCCTGATCGACAGCCGCCACGAACCGCAGAAGATCGACCTGGAATTCATGGAATGGCTGGGCGAGAACGGTATTCCATTCTCCCTTATCTTCACAAAGATCGACAAGATCAGCAAAAGCCGCCTGCAGGAAAACCTGAGAGCCTACCAGACCAAACTGTTGGAGTCATGGGAAGAACTCCCCCCTATCCTCCTCTCCTCTTCCGAAAAGAAAGAAGGACGGGATGAGATCCTGAATTACATTGAAGAGATCAATAAAAGCCTATAACACTCACAACACTCATTTACAACTTGGGGTGACAAGAGGTACGGGTGGTATGGAAATCGCCAACAACTTTACCGAAGCCGGAACAATCTCTCCGGCTTCGAGAGGGCAGCACCCCG
This sequence comes from uncultured Parabacteroides sp., assembly GCA_900552465.1. Lineage (GTDB taxonomy): Bacteria > Bacteroidota > Bacteroidia > Bacteroidales > Tannerellaceae > Parabacteroides. Next base: position 10,709 of record URZO01000041.1, read on the forward strand.
CCGAGTACAGTTGCCCAGCCACCGTACTACTCTCTTCTTAATAACTGATCTTGCACCCTACAAAGTAGCTTCTCGGAGTTCCCGGGCCATAAATATATTTGGAGTCGCGATCCTTTCCCTGGTCGAAATCGTTCTGATATGCTTCGAATATGTTTTGGATACCGGCATTCAACTGCAATGTCACTGACTTATATAAGGGAAAATCATAGGACACCTTCATGTTCAGATCGAAGAAGTCGGAAGTCTTCTCTTCCCGGTCTTCCGGAATGTAACCGGCGAGGTGTTGCACCAGCATACTGCCCGTATAGGTTCCCGTCAAGGAGACAGCCAGGCGTTTCACCGGAGTAAAGGTAGATGTGAAATAGCCATACACATCCGGCGTACGGAACATCTTCTTCTGAGCCGGAAGATCCGGATTCGTCTCGCTCCAGGTCAAGGCTTCCTTGTAACGGCTGCGCTGGATCGTTGCCCCAGCCTGAAACTGCATCCAGGAGTAGGCCATCTTTCCTTCCAGGTTTAGCCCCATCACACGGGCACCATCTTTATTACGGCGCTCTAAAATCAGGTTGCCCTGATCATCGTGTCCCTTTTCCTGCAGGAAGAACACATCGTTCAGATCGGTATAGAAGCCTTCCACCAGCAGGTTCAGCTGGACGGCGCCGAGACGATGATAGAAGTCGGCCGAGGCACTGACGCTCTTCGACTTCTCCTCCTTCAGGTCATCGGCAAGCCGGATAATCGCCACCTCGCCGCCGACAGCCGCCACGTGCAAGTCTTCGTCGAACGCCTGCGGGGCACGGAAACCGCTGGAATAGGACACACGCAGGTTGATGTCCTGCGTCGGATTGAAGCGGATATTCGCCCGGGGACTGAAGATCAGGTGATCGATCAGGTTGTGCTTGTCAAAACGGCCACCGACCAGGAAGCTCCATTTATCATTCTTCCATTCGTTCTGCAGGAACAGGCTACCGATATGGACCGTCTGATCCACAACGCGGTTGTACCCTAACATCTCATCCTTCAGTTCGTCGAAGTTATATTCCAGCCCTCCGGTAAACTCGGCCGGCATGAACAGGCACTTATCCGCAGAATAAGAATATTGAGAACCGCCGACAAACGTCATATCGGTCGTATGCCCGTATGCATCCAGGTTTTGGTTCGTGCCGTAATAGCTCTTACGGTTCGTATGCTGTGCGGAAGTGTATACATTCAGACGGTGCTTGTAGTCTTTGGAGAAAAGATCGAACTTCAGGCCGCCGCCGTTGATGCTGTGATCGGTCTGCTCCGCCACCTGCGCTTCATGGGGCGGCCGTCCGATCTGGTCACCACCGCGACGGTATTCGCTGATGTTATGATATTCGAAGCCCAATTTGGAGTAAGTGCTTGTTTTCAGATAGGAACGGAAACCGACCGTACGCGCCTCCAACTGGCCGAGTTCGGAGAAGCCGTCTCCGTCGTGGTCGTAGGCCGAGCGGTGGCGGCTCTGGCCGAAGAGGTAAATACCCGCCTTATGGTCGTCCGTCACCAGGGAAGCATTCAGTGTCGTGTTGTTGTCCGGCCGGTCTCCCCCGATCATCGTCAGCGAGTGGGCGATCTGGGCCGAGTTGCGCAAAGGCTCTTTCGTGATGATGTTGATCGTCCCGGCAATGGCCGAAGAACCGAAAAGGGCCGAACCGCCGCCACGCATGATCTCGACACGTTCGATCATGTTGGCCGGAATCTGTTCGAGCCCGTAGACCCCGGTCAGCGCACTGAAGATCGGACGGCTATCCACCAATATCTGCGTATAAGGCCCTTCCAGCCCGTTGATACGCACTTGCTGGAAACCGCAGTTCTGGCAGTTGTTTTCCACCCGCACGCCCGGCTGGAAGTTCAGGCCGTCGGCCAGCGAAGTAGAATGTGTCGTCTCGAACGTCCTTGCATCCAGCACGTTCACAAGCGACGGAGCCATGCGGCGTGTCGTCTCATTCCGGTTTGCGGAAACAACCACGCCGTCGAGCGAGAGCGCCTCTTCTTCCGCTTCAAAGTTTACTTCCAGCGTCTTTCCCTTCTTCAACGTCACAGGCTTCTCGACGGTTTTATACCCCATCGTCTTCATGACTACGGTAAACTTGCCCTCCGGCAGGTTCTTCAGATAATAATGACCGGTCGCGTCGGTCGAAGTCCCGATGGTTGTCCCCTTCAGAAAGACCGTGATAAAGGAAAGATGTTCGCCGGTTTTCCGATCCAATACATGACCGACAATATTTGCGTCCGACGGATTCAAGGCCGGATCGCCCTCCGCCCGCGCCGCAACAAAGGTGCAACACAAGCATAATATAAGCGTAATAAATTTATTCATTTCGTTCGTTTTAATAAAATAGAGATTCGTTTGCAAAACTATCCCATCAACATATAGTCTTTATCACAACGGCATGAAGCGGATATGGCAAGATTTTGCCAACGCTCTGCCATGTAATTGGCAAAACTTTGCCATGCGCTTGGCAAGACCGTGCCATCCAATTGGCAAGACTCTGCCATCCTAATGGCAAAGCTGTGCCATTTAGATGGCAAAACTACCACATAGGTATAAGGCGATCACACCACAGGTATGAGGGACTTATCATGTCGAATGGAATACAGAATAACCTGATATTTTATTAAACGACGGGAGGCGCGCGAAGCGATAGTTTCCCCAGGACAGGGATCAGGTGGTCCGGATAGACCGGACGTTCGGTTATCTTATAAATCGGTAAAGCATAGAAATGTAATTGTAAAGGATGGACCGCCCCGTCTTGCACATGGACAGTCGTCAGCAAGTGAAACAACTGGACTTCCGACAGGGATGAGTGATGATGATAAGTGCCATCGGCAGCCTTCTTGAACGGGTGTGCATGGACAATTGTCGTTCCATGCTCGATATGGACATGCATAAATAAAGAAATACTACTGTAGTACCCGATGAAGAGTATCGGCAGCAGCCATTTCATATATTTTACAATTGTCTGTTTCACATTCTATTCCCTGTTCAATTGAGATCGCAAAGATAGAGCTAATCCCCGACATCTGCAACATCTTATTTCTACAAAAACAGGGGAAGACCGGCAACTAAATGTAAGCATCCAGCACCATTATCATAATAATTTGTTACTTTTGTGCTCGATTTTCAAAAGACACATAACAATATAAAACTATAAAGTCTATGGCTAAGATCACTAAAGAAGAAGCTCTCCGCTATCATGCGGAAGGCAAGCCGGGAAAGATTGAAGTCGTTCCCACCAAACCCTATAGTACGCAGATGGATTTGTCGCTGGCCTATTCGCCTGGCGTAGCGGAACCCTGCTTAGAGATCGAAAAGAATCCGCTGGATGCCTATAAATATACATCTAAAGGAAACTTGGTTGCCGTCATTTCAAACGGGACAGCCGTATTGGGATTAGGTGACATCGGCCCGTTGGCCGGTAAACCGGTTATGGAAGGAAAAGGGCTGCTGTTCAAGATATTCGCCGGCATCGACGTGTTCGACATCGAAGTCAACGAGAAAGACCCGGACAAATTCATCGAAACGGTAAAGGCCATCGCCCCCACTTTCGGAGGTATCAACCTGGAAGACATCAAGGCTCCCGAATGTTTCAAGATCGAAACACGCCTGAAAGAGGAACTGGATATTCCGGTGATGCACGACGACCAGCACGGAACGGCAATCATCTCAGGCGCCGGCCTGATCAATGCGCTGGAAATTGCAGGTAAGAAGATCGAAGATGTAAAGATCGTCGTGAACGGAGCAGGAGCCGCATCCATCTCTTGCACGAAGCTGTACATCATGCTGGGAGCCAAGAAGGAAAACATCATCATGTGCGACAGTAAAGGCGTTATCTCTACACATCGTACGGACTTGAACGAATCGAAGAAGTTCTTCGCTACCGACCGCGACATCAAGACGTTGCAGGAAGCTGTCGTTGGTTGCGACGTCTTCCTCGGCCTGTCTGTTGCCAACGTCCTGACGCAAGATATGGTTCGTTCCATGAACGAGAATCCGATTGTCTTTGCATTGGCAAACCCGAACCCGGAAATTTCTTATGCAGACGCGATGGCTTCGCGCGACGATATTATTTTTGCGACAGGCCGCTCGGACTATCCGAACCAGATTAATAATGTATTAGGTTTCCCCTATATCTTCCGCGGTGCATTGGACACACACGCCAAGGCGATCAACGAAGAAATGAAGTTAGCCGCCGTTTACGCAATCGCCGAGTTGGCCAAAGAACCGGTTCCCGACGTTGTGAACGCTGCCTACAAGCTGAAACGGACGACTTTCGGACGCGACTACATCCTGCCTAAAGCACTCGACCCGCGTTTGCTGACACGTGTTTCCTGCGCAGTTGCCAAAGCGGCTATCGAATCGGGCGTTTCCCGCAGAACGATCACCGACTGGGATGGCTATGCCAACCATCTGCGTGAAATGATGGGATATGACAACAAACTGCTCCGCCGCTTCACCGATATGGCAAAAGCCAATCCGAAACGTGTGGTATTTGCCGAGGCCAACCATGTCAATATGCTGAAAGCCGCAGCCGAAGCGAAGGCTGAAGGTATCTGCATCCCGATCCTGCTGGGCAACGAAGAACGCTTGGCCAAAATCGCCGCCGAAGAAAGTATCAGCCTGGAAGGCATCGAAATCGTCAACCTGCGCCACGACCGCGAAACGGAACGCCGCCACCGCTACGCAAAAATCCTGTCGGATAAGAAGGCTCGCGAAGGCGTCACCTATGCAGAAGCCTGCGAAAAGATGGTCGACCGTAACGCATTCGGTATGATGATGGTTGCGACAGGCGACGCCGACGCATTCGTAACGGGTGTCTACAGCCGCTATTCCGAAGTAACCAAGATGGCGGAACAGATCATCGGTATCCGTCCGTCTTACACGCACTTCGGCGCGCTGAATATCCTGACTTGCAAGAAAGGTACATTCTTCATTGCCGACACGCTGATCAACCGCCACCCGTCGACGGAAGTATTGATCGACATCGCCCGCCTGACCGAAGACGCCGTGAAGTTCTTCGCCCACGAGCCCGTTATGGCTATGCTGTCATACTCGAACTTCGGTTCCGACAAGCAGGGCAGCCCGCTGAAGGTTCACGATGCGATCAACTATCTGCACAAGAACTATCCGGAGATGATGGTCGACGGCGAAATGCAGGTCAACTTCGCCCTCGACAAGAAGCTGCGCGACGAGATGTATCCGTTCAACAAGTTGAAAGGCCAGGATGTCAATACCCTGATATTCCCGAACCTGAGTTCAGCCAACAGCGCCTACAAGTTGCTGGATACGTTAGGCATCAGCGAAACGATCGGCCCGATCCAGATGGGATTGAACAAACCGATCCACTTCACCGACGTAGAAAGCTCCACGCGCGACATCCTGAACCTGACTACTGTTGCCGTCGTAGACGCAATCGTGCAGGAACAGATTGATAAAGGCGAATAATGCATTACATACCAAAATAAAAGAGCCCCCAAAACTATACAACAGCTTTTGGGGGCTCCTTACTATAAATACTTTACCCGACCGGACAACAGTTACTCAGTCATTCCTTACTCTCTTTGGTTCCAGCCCGCCTCACACTAAAAACAGACGATCCCGCCTTCCGGCTGGATAATCAACTGGACCATTCCATCGGCTTTAACAGAAGTCTCGGTCATGCGTGGATTACGTTTCTTGTCATCATCATATACCACAACCTTCTTTCCTGCAAACATAGGGAGGGATATTTTCAGTTTCAACGGCTCTTTTCCGGCGTTAATACCTGCCACATACCATTTGTCAGCATGACGGCGGGCCAAAACGCAATACTTACCGGGGTAACCGTCAATAAAACGGATCTCATCCCAAGTGGTCGGCACCTGCTTCATAAAATCGATCTCAAAAGCCGGAACATCCGTCAGATTATTGGGGGCAAGCGCAAAGTTCTGGATCGGGTTCTGGAACAAGACGGCTGTCGCCAACTGGAAGACATCGGTCGTCTTACGAACCGTACCGCCGTCGTTCGTCCGGTTCAGACGCTTATTCAGCAAAACACCTCCGAACTCCATGCAACCGATCGTATTCCGGATAAACGGATGCAGGCAGGCATTGAAAGCCTCGTTATCATCATAATGTTGGTTGAATATCAGGTTCTCGGAAGCCAGGACGGCTTCGCTCCCGACATAGTTCGGATACATGCGTTCCCATCCGCGCGGGATTGTGCAACCATGGAAAATCACCATCAACCCGTTATCGTCGGCATCGCTCAGGATTGCTTCGTAAAGACGCATCGTTTCCTGTTTGTCACCACCGAAGAAATCAACCTTAATACCTTTCACCCCTAAACTGCGAAGCCATTTCATCTCCCGCTTACGGATAACAGGATTGTCCATACAGTTGACCGGCCCCTGTTCGATATCATTCCAATAGCCGCTGGAACTATACCACAGGAATACATCCACATGCTTGCTGTGAGCATAGTCGACAAGCGATTTCATCCGGTCGCGACCGATATTCGTATCCCACCAGTTATCAATCAGGACATACTCATACCCCATTGCTGCGGCAAGGTCCACATATTTTACCTGGTCGTCATAATTAATACTCCTGTCCTGCCAGAGAATCCAGCTCCAGGTTCCACGGCCAAAGCGATAATCGTGCTCCGTTTCATATAAAGGATCTACGACATCCCAGAGAATAGTCGTTTCGACGATCGGCTTCAGTGTTTCACCGACAGTAAGCGTGCGCCACGGCGTACAGCCGGGTAGAGACAGGCCGGGAGCAACTGTTCCGTTCCCATTATTCTCCTCCGGCATCGGGAAGGCAAGGGTGTACAGGCCATCCGCTGTAGCATCACTCAAATGGGAAGCGCAATAACGGCTGTCGACACCCGTCTCACTGACAAGAACCCAGCCATCGCCGCCCACACGAAACAGGCAGGGAAACGTATAACCATGCCCGTATTGCGAACGTTCGTTCATCGGGGCATCGGGCTTGTATTCTTCCTCATAACTGGGCTTTGTCCGTTTCCAGCCAATCATGGCATCACTTTGCGGGCACAGGAATGTAGTCGTATAAGAGGGGAAGTCGAATCCCGTCATTTCTTTCTCGATCACACAACTGCCGGTTTCCCCGTATCGCGGCATCACATAACGGAACGCGACATCGTTATTGCTGACACGGAAAACAACCTCGATCTTCTGCTGATCCGGATTAGCAAACGTACAGGTCAACTCGTTCGCCTGGTAATGAATATTCGATTGCTTGATGCGATCCTGTGTATAAGTCTTGTCGATCGGCCTTTCCTTATGCTCCACATACGTCATGTTCTTACCGAAATCACCGACATTCGAGACAAGTCCCAAAGGAGAATCCTCCAGAACTGTTTTCTCTTTATAGCTAACCCTGTAAACAGGTTTACCTTCTTTTATAGAAACCTGAACTTTCAGGTTTTGATCCGGACCTGCCACCGACAATTCCTGTGCGGAAAGCACGGAAACAGTTAGTGACAGTACCAATGTTATTAAATCAGCTCTCATCTTTTCCGTCTTTAACCTCTTTCCTTCTTATAGTTTGAAACGATAAACGGAGAAACTGAGCGGACTCAATGTAACTTCCGTCTCCGGTGCCTCGATCTCAATGTCGGACACGACTGGAACGACAACAGAAGGACTACACAATGTATTCTTTGCTTCCAGGTCCGAAGCATGAAGCAATGTGAACGTTCCTTTATGTTTGCCGGCGGAAAGGCCGTTCATATTCAGTTTTACTTTTTTATGAAGGATTCCGGTATTGGCTATTTTAATAATCAGCTCGTTTGTCTTTTTATCGACAGCGGCAGTGGCATAAAGATCGTTTTGGCCTGTTACAGGCTCATTCTGCATCGTTAACGGCAGAACATTCGTACCCACATTATGACCGTATAACTGCTGTACATAATAGTTAGGCGTTTTTACCAACGACAGGTTGTCGAACCAGATCAGATCCGGGCGCCATTGCCAGGCATCGACATGGGCAAAAAGCGGAGCGTATGTACATAAATATACGACATCGGCATTCCGTTCGAGACCAGTCATAAAAGCGGCTTCACAAAGGGCTGACAGGAAACTGTTTTCACGATTGGCCGTATGGCAGGCATATTCTCCGGCAAACACTTTAGGCCCCTGACGATCATACGAGTCATAACGTTTGGCTCCATTCAGGAACCATTCGGGAGAACGATAGAAATGTTCGTCCACCAGATCAACCTTCAGCCGCTTCATTTCCGGCCAGAGGTAATCGAAGTCTTCCCCTTCCGACTGCGGACCGGAACTTCCGACAATCTGTATTTCCGGATATTTGGCACGGATAGCTTTCACAAACGGTTCAAGGCGTTCCGTATAAAGCGATCCCCACTGCTCGTTACCGATCGCAAGAAGTTTCAGGTTGAACGGGGCCGGATGTCCCATATCGGCACGGATCTTTCCCCACTTGCTGGTAACCGGGCCATTGGCAAACTCGATCAGGTCGAGCGCGTCGTCAATATAGGGCTGCAACTTATCCACCGGGCAATTCTCATTCAGATCATGATTTTCATATTGGCAGGAAAGGCCGCAATTCAATACGGGAAGCGGTTCGGCTCCTATATCTTCGCTTAACTGGAAATATTCGAAGAAGCCTAAACCATAAGACTGATAATAGTCGGGGAACTTCTTATACACAAACGTATAATTCCAGCGGTTGACATTGATCGGACGGTTCTCTACCGGACCGATCGTATTCTTCCATTGGTAACGGGTTGCCATGTTGTTACCTTCAACTATACAACCGCCGGGGAAACGAAAAACACCCGGTTTCAAATCTTTCAGGGCCTGCGCCAGATCAGCACGCATACCGTTCGGACGGTTGTTGAATGTCTTTTGCGGGAACAATGATATGTGTTCCAGATCTACGATCCCCTTTGTTGCCATTGTAATACGTAGGCGGGAATGAGCATCTGTCATACCAGGTGTCAAAACAACCGTATACTTTTTCCATTCCTTGCCGCTAACCTCGATTTCTTTTTCTTCACACAGGTCGTTCCGGCTGTTTACCAGATTAATACGCAGCTTAACCGGTGTATTGGACTGAGCACGGGCATACAGAGAGAAATCATACTTCTCCCCCTCCTTGATGCCGATACCTTTAAAACCTTCGTTATCCAGGCCGGTACCGGTCTGCTCCTTTTCATAAGAAAGGCGGACATAATGCGGATTACGATCGAAACAGGGATTTTTAGTCTGCACCGTCACATTCCCAAAGGGAGTCCAGCCGCCAAAAGGATCGTCAAATTCAAAAGAACGGTTCTTGACAAGTTCGGCATACAGGCCTCCGTCGGCGCCAAAATTGATGTCTTCAAAAAAGATGCCATACATAGTCGACTGGATAGGTGCACCTGGATTCTGTACATCTATCTTAAACTCATTACTTTGTGCCATTAAACTAACTGCTCCCATGCTAAATAGACACAGCACAATGGCTTTTTTCATACTTTTTGTCATAGATATGTGTTTTTCCGTGAATATAAAGATTATTTAGTCGCAAATGTACACTAATTATTTTGATTCAAAGAAGGGAAATCACTTATTTTAATTGACAAAAAGCCCTTTTATGCTATAAAACATCTTTAAAGTAGTGCATGAATACAAAGAAGAGAGTAATTTTACACACAATTTTGAAACATTTATTTACATGAAGAACGAAAGCACGCTGTCTGGCTTAACTGTGGCTAACTTCAGCAAGCAATTAGACGGCAAGGAGACGATGCTATGCATCCTTACAAATAACAAAGGAGCAGAACTTACCATTACCAATTACGGTGCAAAAATTGTATCGCTTATGGTACCGGATCGGTCCGGGAAGTTAACCGACGTAGTAACAGGACACAATTCTATAGACGAATACATGGTTTCCGAAGAGCCTTATTTCGGAGCCATTTGCGGACGATATGGCAACCGTATCGCCGGTGGTAAATTCACGTTGGATGGTGTTGTGTACGACAAACTGGCTATCAACAACGGGCCAAACAGCCTGCATGGCGGTTTGAAAGGATTCAACTCCGTTGTCTGGGACCTGAACAAGATCGACAACCAGACGGTAGAACTGAAATATATATCAGCCGACGGTGAAGAAGGTTTCCCCGGAAAGTTAGATACGACTGTGACTTACCACCTCTCCGATGATAACGAAGTCGTGATCATGTATCACGCCGTTACGGACAAACCGACAGTACTCAACCTGACGAACCACTCCTATTTCAACCTGTCAGGCCAGGGCGATCCTTCCGTTTACGACCATAAACTGACGATTAACGCAGATTATTACCTGCCGACAGACGATACAGCCATTCCATATGGCCCGAAAGAAAAGGTGGAAGGCACTCCGATGGACTTCCGCACCCCTCACGAAGTAGGTGAACGCATCGACGAAGATTTCGAAGCGCTGAATTTCGGAAAAGGATATGACCATACATATATATTAAATAAAGCAGAAGAAAACGAACTGTCGTTCTGCGCCCGTTGCGTATCGCCTAAAACCGGTATCGTAATGGAATGCTACACCACACAACCGGGCGTGCAACTGTATACGGGAAACTGGATGACCGGCAATTTTGAAGGAAAGAACGGACAGCGCTATCCGGCCCGTGCCGCTCTCTGCCTGGAAACACAGCATTACCCCGACAGTCCGAACAAGCCGGAATATCCATCCACCGTACTGCGTCCGGGCGAAGTATTCCAAAGTAAAACAATCTATAAGTTCACGATCGAATAAATAGAATCTGACAGACCTAAATAATTAACAAACTAAATAATTTAAAAATGGCACAACAGAACAAACAAAACTATTTGTTACCCATAATCATTATGGTATTCCTGTTTGGTATGATTTCATTCGTTACCAACTTGGCAGCCCCTATGGGTAAAATCTTAACAACCCAATTCGATGTATCCCCGGCAATGGGGCTTTTGGGTAACTTAGCTAACTTTATAGCCTATGCTGTTATGGGTATTCCGGGCGGTATCATGCTGGAAAGATTCGGTTACAAAAAGACTGCTTTGACCGCAATTGCAATTGGTCTTATCGGTGTTTTCATCCAGTACTTGTCTGGTGGTCAGCAGAGCTTCATGATCTACCTTGTCGGTGCTTTCATCTCAGGTTTCTCCATGTGTTTATTGAACATGGTTGTCAACCCTATGCTGAACACACTCGGTGGTGGTGGCAACAAAGGTAACCAGTTGATCCAGATCGGTGGTTCATTCAACTCTGTAATGGGTACGCTGACTCCTATGTTGGTTGGTGTTTTGGTAGGTGAAATCACAAAAGCTACAAGCATCACGGATGTTTACCCCGTGCTCTATATCGCAATGGGCGTATTCGCATTTGCTTTCATCGTACTGTCGTTCTCTTCATTACCTGAACCTCATGCAGAAAAGGCAAAAGAATCACTGTCTACGTTGATGTTGGGTGCCCTGAAGTTCCGTCACTTCGTGCTGGGAGCTTTAGCTATCTTCGTTTATGTAGGTGTTGAAGTAGGTACACCCGGTGTGCTTGACCTGTGGTTGGTAAAAGAGATCGGTATTGCTCCTACTATCTCCGGATTCGTTTGCGGTACTTACTGGTTCCTGATGCTTATCGGGCGTCTGGTCGGTGCTTCAATCGGTAGTAAAGTGTCCAGTAAAATCATGTTGACGGTGACATCGGCTGTGGGTGCAATCCTGGTAGGTCTTGCCATGGTATTGCCTGTTTCGACGATGGTTAACGTACCTGTATTACAAACAGATGCAGTAGGTGCATTAGGATTCGGTTTGGCCGAAGTTCCTATCAATGCTCTTCTTCTTCTGATCGTTGGTCTTTGTACCTCCATCATGTGGGGCGGTATCTTCAACCTCGCAGTAGAAGGACTGGGTAAATATCTGGCTGCAGCATCCGGTATCTTCATGGTGCTTGTTTGCGGTGGTGGTATCCTGCCTTGGATCCAGGGATTGATCGTATCCGCAGCTGGTTATCAGTTCTCATACATCGTCATTTTGCTCAGCTTGATCTATCTGCTTTACTATGCATTGATCGGCTGCAAGAATGTAAACAAAGACATTCCTGTTGAATAAAAAATAAGTGTAACTATATGATTGAAGAAATTATCTAACTATATTTGTAGTCGGATAATTTCTTCAATTGTTTAATAACCTAATTAAAAAACAAATCTATCATGAGACAAAAAATCAGAAATAAATTTCAGGAGTTATTCTCTACAGAAGGTAGCGTATATGCATCTCCGGGCCGTATCAATTTGATTGGTGAACATACCGATTATAATGGTGGATTCGTATTCCCGGGTGCAATCGACAAAGGTATGATTGCTGAAATCAAACCGAACGGAACCGGTAAGGTCCGTGCTTTCTCTGTAGACCTGAATGATTACGCCGAATTTGGTCTGAACGAAGAAGACGCACCAAAAGCAAGCTGGGCGAGATACATTTTCGGTGTTTGCCGCGAAATCATCAAACGTGGCGGACAGATCCAGGGATTTGACACCGTATTTGCAGGTGATGTTCCTCTGGGTGCAGGTATGTCCTCTTCCGCTGCATTGGAAAGCACATACGCATTTGCGTTGAACGACCTGTTCTCCCTGAACATCGACAAATTTGAATTAGCTAAGATCGGCCAGTCTACCGAACATAATTATTGCGGTGTAAACTGCGGTATCATGGATCAGTTTGCTTCCGTATTCGGTAAAGAAGGAAGCCTGATTCGTCTGGATTGCCGTTCACTCGAATATAAATATTTCCCGTTCCACCCGGTTGGTTACAAGCTGGTGTTGCTGGATTCGGTTGTAAAACACGAACTGGCTTCTTCTGCTTACAACAAACGCCGCCAGTCTTGCGAAAACGCAGCTGCCGCTATCCGCCGCAATCATCCGGAAGTTGAATTCCTGCGTGATGCAACAATGGATATGCTGAACGAAGTGAAAGGTGACATCAGTGCAGAGGACTATATGCGTGCAGAATACGTAATCGAAGAAGTACAGCGCGTACTTGACGTTTGCGAAGCACTGGAAAAAGACGATTACGAAACCGTAGGCCAAAAGATGTTCGAAACACATCACGGCATGAGCAAACTATACGAAGTTAGCTGTGAAGAGCTGGATTTCCTGAACGATGTAGCTAAGAAATGTGGTGTAACCGGCTCACGCGTAATGGGTGGCGGTTTCGGAGGTTGTACGATTAACCTGGTGAAAGAAGAGAAATATGATGCATTCGTGAAAGAAGCATTCGAATCTTACACAGCCAAGTTTGGTCACGAACCGAAATTGTACAACGTAGTAATCAGCGACGGCGCACGCAAACTCGCATAAACATAATTAATCATAATTCCATATAAAATCATGACAGCCGCTTTTTATCAGGAGGAAACCAAATTTTACGTATCTGTAGACTGTATCATCTTAGGTTTTAACCAAGGTGAACTTAATGTATTACTTTACAAACGGAAGTTTGAACCAATGTTGGGACAATGGTCCCTGATGGGCGGTTTTATCAAAGCCGGCGAGAGTATAGATGAAGCTGCATCACGTGTGCTTACAGACTGTACTGGCATCGATAATCTTTTTATGGAACAGGTAGGTGCTTACGGAGATGTTACCCGCGATCTTGGAGAGCGGGTGATCTCCGTAGCATACTATTCACTGGTAAATATGAATGACTTCAGTGCCGAAACACTGGAAGAGCATAATGCTGTATGGACAAAGATCAGCGAAGTGCCACAACTTATTTTCGACCATAACCAGATGATTATCGACACCTTAGCCCGTTTACGCAGAAAAGCGGCTACCCGTCCGGTCGGTTTCAATCTGCTTCCCGAGAAGTTCACTTTGCCACAATTGCAAAGCCTGTATGAAGCGATCTACCAAACTCAACTGGATAAACGTAACTTCCGCAAAAAGCTCAATGCAATGGATATCCTGGAAAAGCTGGACGAGAAAGATAAGAAAGGTTCCAAGAGAGGTGCATTCTATTACATGTTCAACAAAGAAAAATACGATCGTTTGCTGGAACAGGGATTCTATTTCTCTTTATAAGTACATACAGATGCATTTCCTGTTTCATCCTTATGAAACCAAAATTCCTTCCGGATGAAACAGAAACTCCATAGGGATGGAATAAAATGCAAAAACAAAGGTAGCTATGTTGTAGAACATAGCTTTTTTTGTGCACACACTTTACTAAAGTGTTACTTTTACACCCGAACACATACAAACCACATTAAAGAAGTAAACAAGTATGGTTAAAGAGTTAAAAGAACAGGTTTTCGAAGCCAATCTGGACCTGGTAAAACATGGATTGGTCATATTCACCTGGGGCAATGTCAGTGCCATAGACCGGGAAAAGGGCCTGATTGTGATCAAACCTTCCGGAGTTTCTTACGAGACAATGAAAGCCAGCGACATGGTGGTACTCGATCTGGACGGGAATGTTATGGAAGGCAAACTGAAACCGTCGTCAGACACTCCTACCCATTTGGTTTTATACAAAGCATTCCCGAAAATCGGGGGAATCGTACATACCCACTCTACCTATGCGACATCGTGGGCACAGGCCGGATGCGACATACCGAATATCGGTACGACGCACGCCGATTATTTCAGCGACGCCATTCCCTGCACCCGCCAGATGACGAAAGAGGAAGTGGAAGGCGATTACGAAAAGGAAACCGGCAACGTGATTGTCGAACGTTTTAAAGAGCTGAACCCAGTGCATATTCCGGGAGTACTGGTCGGAAATCACGGTCCGTTCTCATGGGGAAAGGATGCAGCCGAAGCCGTCTACAACGCAGTTGTGATGGAACAGGTTGCCAAGATGGCTTACATCTCTTACGGAATCAACCCGCAACTTACGATGAACAAACATCTTATTACGAAACATTTCGAGCGCAAACACGGCCCGAATGCTTACTACGGACAAATATAGAATTAAACATATAACAATTAAATCAATAGACCATGACAAATTTTAAAGATCTTGAAGTATGGTTCGTAACAGGAGCACAGCTGCTGTACGGAGGCGACGCGGTAATCCAGGTGGATGCCCATTCCAATGAAATGGTAAAAGGGTTGAACGAATCCGGAAACCTGCCGGTCAAAGTGGTGTATAAAGGAACTGTGAACTCGGCCAAAGAAGTGACAGCCGCATTCAAGGCAGCCAACAACGATGACAAATGTATCGGTGTCATCACCTGGATGCACACCTTCTCTCCTGCCAAAATGTGGATACACGGCCTGCAGGAACTGAAAAAGCCGTTACTCCATTTCCATACACAGTTTAACAAAGAGATTCCTTGGGAAACAATGGATATGGACTTCATGAACCTGAACCAGTCCGCCCACGGCGACCGCGAATTCGGCCACATGGTGAGCCGTATGCGCAAGAACCGCAAAGTAGTGGTCGGACACTGGCAAGACCCGAAAGCACAGGCTAAGATCGCGATCTGGATGCGCGTAGCTGCGGCTTGGGCGGACGCACAGGATATGCTGATCATCCGTTTCGGCGACCAGATGAATAATGTAGCCGTTACGGATGGAGACAAGGTGGAAGCCGAGCTGAAGTTAGGTTATCACGTAGACTACTGTCCAGTCAACGACCTGATGGAATACTACAATGCGGTAGAAGACAAAGACACACTGGAACTTGTCGGCAAGTATTTTGCAGAATACGACCATGCCCCCGAACTGGAAGACAAAAATACGGAAGCATACGCCAAGGTATGGAACTCCGCTAAAGCAGAAATAGCAATCCGCCGTATCCTGAAGGACAAGGGAGCGAAAGCCTTTACCACAAACTTCGACGACCTGGGCAACTTCGACCAGATCCCCGGACTGGCATCTCAACGCCTGATGACGGAAGGATACGGTTTCGGCGCGGAAGGCGACTGGAAAACAGCTGCTTTATACCGTACGATGTGGTACATGAGCCAGGGAATGCCGAAAGGCTGTTCTTTCCTCGAAGACTATACGCTGAACTTCGACGGAGAACAGAGCGCAATCCTCCAGGCGCACATGCTGGAGGTTTGTCCGCTGATAGCCGAACACAAGCCGAAACTGGAAGTACACCGCCTGAGCATCGGTATAGACAGTGAAACGGCGCGTCTCGTATTCACCAGCAAACCAGGTGAAGGCGTTGCCGCGACAATCGTCGATATGGGTAACCGCTTCCGCCTTATTGTAAACAAAGTGGACTGTATCAAGAGCAAACCGCTGCCCAACCTTCCTGTTGCCAGTGCATTGTGGATTCCTCAGCCAAATCTCGAGATCGGCGCTGCAGCCTGGATTCTGGCCGGAGGTACGCACCATACGAGCTTCTCCTACGACCTGACGGTGGAATATATGGAAGATTATGCCGATATCGCTGGCATCGAACTGGTGGTTATCGACAAGGATACGACAATCTCCAGCTTCAAGAAGGAATTGCAATACAATGACCTCTATTATATGTTGAACCGTGCATTACAGGCATAAGTTATGGCAAACGAACAATATGTTATAGGTCTTGACTACGGCAGCGACTCCTGTCGCGCCGTAGTCGTGAATGCAGCCACAGGCGAAGAAATCGCTTCGGCTGTCAAGTATTATCCTCGCTGGATGGAAGGGAAATACTGCGACCCGGCAAAGAACCGCTATCGCCAACATCCGCTGGATTATATCGAAGGGCTGGAGGCGACAGTCAAAGAATCGCTGGCACAATGTCCTGCCGGAACAGCCGCAAAGGTGGTTGGCATCGCTTTCGATACGACCGGAAGTACTCCTGTCCTGACTGACAAAAACGGTACTCCCCTCGCCCTGCTGCCGGAATATGCAGAGAACCCGAATGCGATGTTCGTGCTCTGGAAGGACCATACCGCTATCCGGGAAGCTGCCGAGATCAACGAACTGGCTAAACGTTGGGGCATTGACTACACGGCATATGAAGGCGGCATCTATTCCTCCGAATGGGTATGGGCCAAGATGGCGCATGTGCTTCGTACAGACGACAGTATTTGCAAGGACGCATATGCCTGGATCGAACATTGCGACTGGCTGCCCGCCCTTATCACCGGTAAGACAAAACCGGAAGAGGTGTACCGCAGTCGTTGTGCCGCTGGACATAAAGCCATGTGGCTGGAGAAATGGGGGGGACTGCCTACGGAAGAATTCTTGACAGCCCTCGAACCTAAACTGGCAGGCTTCCGCAGCCATCTGTTCGAAAAGACATATACCAGCGACACGCAGGTAGGAACTTTAACGCCGGAATGGGCAGAACGTCTCGGACTGACCACCAACGTTGCCGTTTCCGTCGGCGCATTCGACTGCCACATGGGAGCTGTTGGTGCGGAAATTACGCCCCGGACCTTCGTCCGTGTGATCGGCACATCGACCTGCGATATCATGGTTTCTTCTTACGAAGAGATGGGAGACAAACTGGTTCCCGGCATCTGCGGACAGGTAGACGGTTCCGTTATTCCCGGCATGGTAGGACTGGAAGCCGGGCAATCCGGTTTCGGAGATATCTACGCCTGGTTCAAACGTGTACTGGTATGGCCGCTCGAAAACATATTAGCCAAGAGTACGCTGATCGACGAAGAGACAAAAGCCAGGCTGATCGCGGAGACGGCAGATAAGATCATCCCGCTCCTCTCCGAAGAGGCAGCCAAGGCTCCGGTTAGCGAAAGCACGATCCTGGCGGTAGACTGGATGAACGGACGCCGCACGCCCGACGCCAGTCAACTGGTAAAAGGAACGATCACCGGTCTCAACCTTGCAAGCTCCGCCCCGCTTATCTTCCGTGCACTGGTGGAAGCGACGGCATTCGGATCGAAAGCCATTGTAGACCGTTTCCTCGAGAACGGCATCAAGATCGAGAGTGTGATCGGTATCGGCGGTATCTCGCTGAAATCCCCGTTTGTGATGCAGACGTTGGCCGACGTATTGGATATGCCGATCAAAGTGGCAAAAGCTGAACAGGCATGCGCCTTCGGTGCATCCATGTTCGCCGCCGTAGCAGCCGGTATATATGCCAAAATCGAAGATGCCCAGCAAGCTATGGGACAAGGTTTTGCAAAAGAATACCAGCCAAATCACGAAAATCATCTGACGTATCTTGCTCTTTATGAGAAATATCGGAAATTAGGAAACTTTACGGAAAATGAATTGTTTCAAGGATAGGATGGTCAATACGAAGAGATTGCCTATCTTTGCACAAAAAATATAATAATTCATACGATGAACGATATTAAATTAATGAACAAAGCAGCAGACAACATCCGTATTCTGGCTGCGTCTATGGTTGAAAAGGCTAAATCCGGTCATCCCGGCGGAGCAATGGGTGGTGCAGACTTCATAAACGTACTGTTTTCGGAGTTTCTTGTATACGATCCCAAGAACCCCACATGGGAAGGCAGAGACCGCTACTTCCAGGACCCAGGCCACATGTCGCCTATGCTTTATTCAGTACTCGCCCTCACAGGTAAATTCACTATCGACGAACTGAAACAGTTCCGCCAGTGGGGTAGCGTAACTCCGGGCCATCCCGAAGTCAACGTGATGCGTGGTATAGAAAACACATCCGGTCCGCTGGGACAAGGCCATACCTACGCCGTAGGTGCCGCTATTGCCGCCAAGTTCCTGAAAGCACGCCTGGGTGACGTTATGAATCAGACGATTTACACATATATTTCTGACGGAGGTATCCAGGAAGAAATCTCACAGGGAGCCGGACGTATTGCCGGTACGCTGGGACTGGATAACCTGATTATGTTCTACGATGCCAACAACATCCAGCTTTCTACAACCGTAGAGGAAGTGACTGCCGAAAACGTAGCCATGAAATACGAAGCATGGGGTTGGAAAGTCATTACGATAAACGGAAACGACGTTGCGGAAATCCGCCGGGCACTGACCGAAGCGAAAGCCGAAACGTCCCGCCCAACCCTGATCATCGGTAATACGATCATGGGCAAAGGTGCCGTAGGTCCGGACAACAGCAATTACGAAAATAAGGTTTCCACACACGGACAACCCCTTTCCGCTGCCGGCGTATCGATCGCAGACACAATCAAGAACCTGGGAGGAAACCCGGACGAACCGTTCCAAATCTTCCCCGAAGTTGCAGAACTGTATGCTAAACGGACTAAAGAACTGGAAGCAATCGTAGCCGAACGCTATGCTGCAAAAGCAGAATGGGCAAAGGCAAACCCGGAGCTGGCTGCCAAGATGGAACAATGGTTTTCAGGCAAAGCGCCCGTTATCGACTGGAAAGCTATCGAACAGAAGCCGAACCAGGCTACCCGCGCCGCCTCTGCCACAGTCTTAGGCGTATTGGCAACCCAGGTTGAAAATATGATCGTTTCTTCCGCTGACCTTTCCAACTCGGACAAGACAGACGGCTTCCTGAAAAAAACACATTCATTCGTGAAAGGCGATTTCAGCGGAGCATTTTTCCAGGCTGGCGTAGCCGAACTGACGATGGCTTGCGTATGTATCGGTATGTCACTGCACGGAGGTGTTATCGTTGCTTGCGGTACCTTCTTCGTATTCTCCGACTACATGAAACCCGCTGTCCGTATGGCTGCCTTGATGGAACAGCCGGTTAAGTTCATCTGGTCGCACGACGCCTTCCGCGTTGGTGAAGACGGACCGACCCACGAACCGGTTGAACAGGAAGCACAAATCCGTCTGATGGAAAAACTGAAGAACCACAAAGGACACAACTCCATGTTGGTACTTCGTCCAGCAGACGTGACCGAAACGACGATTGCATGGAAGATGGCGATGGAAAACACTGCCACTCCTACCGCATTAATTCTTTCCCGTCAGAACATCACTGACCTGCCTGCAAAAGAAAACCGCTATGAGGAAGCTTTGCAGGCCGAGAAGGGAGCATACATTGTAGAAAGTGACGAGAATCCCGATGTAATCATGGTTGCTTCCGGCTCGGAAGTGTCCACACTGGAGGAAGGAGCAGCATTGCTTCGTGCCGACGACATCAAAGTTCGCGTTGTATCTGTTCCGTCTGAAGGGCTGTTCCGCAGCCAGAGCAAAGAATACCAGGAATCTGTCATTCCGGCAGGAAGCAAGGTATTCGGACTCACAGCCGGCCTGCCCGTCAACCTCGAAGGATTGGTTGGCGCCAACGGTAAGGTTTGGGGCCTCGAATCATTCGGCTTCTCCGCTCCTTACAAGGTACTGGACGAAAAGCTTGGCTTCACAGGACAGAATGTATACAATCAGGTAAAAGAATTATTAGCATAAGAAACATATAAAGAGAGGTGTTGCAGAGGCGACGCCTCTCCCTCTAACAGATAAATATGAAAACACTCGGTTTATGTTGTGACCATGCAGGGTACGAACTGAAAGAATATGTAAAACAAATACTCGACTCGAAAGGGTTAGCTTACAAAGATTTCGGAACCTGCTCGACAGAAAGTTGTGATTATCCTGATTTTGCCCATCCGCTCGCTAAAGCTGTAGAAGCCGGCGAAGTATATCCCGGAATAGCGATCTGCGGATCTGGAAACGGAATAGCCATGACACTCAATAAACACCAGGGAATACGGGCAGCTTTATGCTGGATGGAAGAGATAGCACGTCTCGCCCGCGAGCATAACGACGCAAACATACTTGTCATGCCCGGCAGATTTATCAGTCAAGAGGAAGCCACTCACACGGTCGAAGCCTTCCTGAACACCTCGTTCGAAGGCGGTCGGCATCAACGCAGGATTGACAAAATCCCCTTGTAGCGTTCAAGGGGGATATCATGTAAAACACTATTATGGCAACATTAGACTTCATTGTAATAGGGCTGTTCGCAATAGCTCTAATCGGGATTATTATATGGGTAACTAAACAGAAACAAAACAATTCCGCCGATTATTTCCTCGGTGGGCGCGATGCAAGTTGGATCGCAATCGGTGCATCAATTTTCGCATCCAACATCGGTTCCGAACATCTGATCGGACTGGCTGGAGCAGGTGCATCCAGCGGTATGGCAATGGCGCACTGGGAAATCCAGGGATGGATGATCCTGATATTAGGCTGGGTATTCGTTCCTTTCTATACACGCAGCATGGTATACACGATGCCGGAATTCCTGGAAAGGCGGTACAACCCGCAATCCCGCACCATCCTTTCCGTCATCTCCCTTATCAGTTATGTATTGACAAAAGTCGCCGTTACGGTGTATGCCGGCGGACTGGTATTCCAACAAGTATTCGGTATTAAGGAAATCTGGGGCATCGATTTCTTCTGGATTGCAGCCATCGGTCTAGTACTGCTGACCGCCCTCTACACGATTGTCGGCGGTATGAAATCCGTCCTTTACACCTCCGTCCTTCAAACTCCTATCCTTCTGCTGGGTTCCCTGATCATCCTCGTGCTCGGTTTCAAGGCTTTAGGCGGATGGAACGAAATGATAGCGGCCTGCAAATCCGTCGTTGTTAATGATTACGGCGATACGATGACGCAATTGATCCGCGATAACCGCGACCCACAATATCCCTGGCTCGGCGCCCTGATCGGTTCTTCTATCATCGGCTTCTGGTATTGGTGTACGGACCAGTATATCGTACAGCGTGTTCTTTCTGGCAAAGACATGAAACAGGCCCGTCGCGGAGCGATCTTCGGCGCTTACCTGAAACTGCTTCCCGTTTTCCTGTTCCTGATCCCCGGCATGATTGCATTCGCACTGAGCAAGAACGGAATCGTCATCAATGGTGAAGTGTTTACGCTCTCCATTCCCGATGCAGCCTTTCCTACCCTTGTTGCCAAACTGCTGCCGGCCGGTGTAAAAGGACTTGTCGTATGCGGTATCCTGGCAGCCTTGATGAGCTCGCTGGCTTCCCTGTTCAACTCATCGGCAATGTTGTTTACAATAGACTTCTATAAACGCTTCAAACCGGAAACACCGGAAAAGAAGCTGGTCGTGATCGGACAGATGGCTACAGTTGTAATTGTAATCCTCGGTATTCTCTGGATTCCTATCATGCGTAGCGTTGGCGACGTACTCTATAATTACCTGCAAGATGTGCAATCCGTCCTTTCGCCGGGTATTGCCGCCGCCTTCCTTTTAGGTATATGCTGGAAACGAACTTCCGCACAAGGCGGTATGTGGGGTATGCTGGCCGGTATCATGATCGGTATCACCCGCCTGAGTGCAAAAGTATATTATAGCAATGTCGCAGATGCGTCCGACAATCTGTTCAAGGCACTGTTCTACGATATGAACTGGCTCTTCTTCTGCGGCTGGATGTTCCTGTTCTGCATTATCCTGACAATCGTCGTCAGTCTTTGCACAAAGGCTCCCGAACCCGGAAAGATACAAGGTCTGGTCTTCGGCACCTCGACACCAGCCGAACGGGCGGCAACACGTGCCAGCTGGAACCATTGGGATGTGATCCACTCTGTCATCATCCTGGGTATTACGGCTGCTTTCTACTGGTACTTCTGGTAAATAGTAAACCAGTTTAGCCTGATATAAAAAGACCTGTAAGGATTCCGATATCCTTACAGGTCTTTTTATTCCGTCCTCTACCTTACGTTCTTCAAGTAGGGATCTGTATCTTGTATAATTAGCACTTAATGCTTAGTTGATTCAATACGTCACGAATCTTTTCAAATGTCGTAATACGGGTAGGAACCAATGGCAAACGCAACTTGTTTTCGATAAAGCCCATTGCATTCAACATACTCTTCGCCCCTGCCGGATTACCATCTACAAACAACAGGCTGAACAGTTCTGTAAAACTATGATGAATCGTACGGACACTGTTATAATCGCCCGCCAATGCCAGACGTACCATACGGCTGAATTCACGCGGGAAAGCATTTCCAATTACAGAAATCACACCGACAGCCCCCAATGTAATAAGCGGAAAAGTAATGCCGTCATCACCGGAAATCACACTGAAGTTAGCCGGCTTGTTCTTGATAATATCGTCCATCTGGGTAATATTACCGGAGGCTTCCTTAACTGCAATGACATTCTTAAATTCGCGGGCGATGCGAAGGGTCGTCTCGGCCGTCATATTCACGCCCGTTCGCCCAGGGACATTATATAATACGATCGGCAGCGTTGTAGCTTCCGCAATCGCTTTATAGTGCTGATAGATTCCTTCCTGAGAGGGTTTATTATAATAAGGCACAACAGATAGAATTGCGTCTATACCGTCGAAATTGTCTTTTTTCAGTTTTTCAACAATCGACCGTGTACAGTTTCCACCAAGTCCCAAAACAATGGGGATACGTCCGTTTACCTTCGTTACTACTAAATCAATTATATTCTTCTTTTCTTCTTCTGTCAGTGTAGGGGTTTCCGCAGTAGTACCTAATACAACCAGATAATCGGTTCCATTCTGCAACTGATAGTCTACAAGCCTGCCTAACGCCTCATAGTCTACACTTTCGTCCTCTTTAAAGGGAGTGATCAGTGCCACACCCATTCCTTTTAAATTTATGTCTGCCATGGGAAAAATATTCCTTTTTTGTTATTTAGCCTTGCAAAAATAAGGAATTTATATCATTTTGAGCGTATCGTCTGCAAATAAA
>URZO01000042.1 GCA_900552465.1 uncultured Parabacteroides sp.
GATTTTTTTTGCATCCATTCTGTAAACTAGTTTTATAAAGACGCTACAAAGATACAAAATTTCTTTCATTTACCGCAATTATTTATTTGCTTTGCACCGTCAATAAGCATCTAAGGGATGAAAATAGTAAACAGTATTAAAGAATTAAAGAGTTATCTCGCTGAAGAAAAGCGTAATAACAAGCAAATCGGCTTTGTTCCCACTATGGGGGCATTGCACAACGGACACCTGAGCCTGGTCGAACGTTGTGTGAAGGAAAACGACGTATGTGTGGTCAGCGTCTTTGTCAATCCGACCCAGTTTAACGACAAGCATGACCTTGAAACTTATCCGCGTACGCTGGATCAGGACTGCGCTTTGCTGGAGCCGGCCGGTTGCGACTATGTGTTTGCCCCGTCGGCAGAAGAAATGTATCCGGAGCCGGATACCCGTACGTTCGATTTTGGGACGGTGTCGGCAGTTATGGAAGGGGCGCGTCGTCCCGGCCATTTTAACGGGGTCGCCCAGATTGTGAGCAAGCTCTTTTATGTGGTCGAACCGGATAATGCCTATTTCGGTGAAAAAGACTTCCAGCAGATTGCTGTGATTCGCGCGATGGTGAAACAGTTGGATATCCCGGTAAAAATCAATGCCTGTCCGATTTTACGCGAGGCGGACGGCCTGGCTTTAAGCAGCCGGAATGTACGTTTGACGCCGGAACAACGTCAAAAAGCACCGTTAATAGCTCGTACGTTAAAAGAAAGTACTAACTTTGCGCCCGAAAAGAGTGTGCAGGAGGTGATAGATTATGTTATCGATACGATAAATGCCGATCCTGTCATGCGGGTGGAATACTATGAGATTGTAGATGGCTACACGATGGAATCCATCCGGAACTGGTCCGATACGACATATCCCGTGGGATGTATTACCGTATATTGCGGAGAGGTTCGTCTGATAGATAATATTAAGTACTAAAATAGACTTGTGAATTATGTTTTTGCTTTCCTTGCGAAATAAAAGTTTCATATAAGTGAAACAATAGTTTCCTGCCCATGAAACTCCAGTTTCATGCCTATGGAACAAAAGTTTCATGCAGGTGAAACAAAAGTTTCAAGCAAGGGGAACAAGTGAAACTAAATAATTCAGAAATTGGAATCATAACTCATATCGTATGTTAATAGAAGTAGTTAAATCAAAGATTCACCGGGTGACGGTCACGGAGGCCAACTTGAATTATATCGGCAGTATTACGGTCGATGAGGATTTGTTGGACGCCGCTAATCTGATTGCCAACGAGAAAGTATCTATTGTGAACAACAATAACGGCGAACGCCTTGAGACCTATATTATTAAAGGAAAACGAGGTTCTGGTATGGTTTGCCTGAACGGGGCGGCTGCACGAAAGGCACAGCCCGGCGATATCATCATCATCATGTCTTATGCCCTGATGGATTTTGAGGAAGCGAAAACATTTAAGCCGTCTGTTGTGTTCCCCGATACGGCGACAAATAGGCTGATATGAAACATCGGTAGCTGATAATAAATGCAAAAGCATATAGAAAAGCTCGTCTGATGTGACGGGCTTTTTTTATGAGTATAAACATCCCATTCGAAAATAAACTGTATGTACACGAATAAACAAATCTGGAATGTAAGTTATCCTATCTTTTTGAGCCTTTTGGCGCAGAATGTTATCAACGTGACAGATACTGCGTTTTTAGGGCGGGTAGGCGAGGTTGAACTGGGCGCATCGGCAATGGGCGGTTTGTTCTATATCTGTGCCTTTACGATTGCTTTCGGTTTCAGTACCGGGTCGCAGATTATCATGGCCCGGCGCAATGGAGAGCGGAATTACAGGGAAGTCGGACCGGTGATGATACAGGGCGTTTTTTTCCTGCTTGCGTTAGCGGCTGTCATGTTTACGCTGTCCCGTCTGTTTGCGGGGGATATTATGCGGGGACTGATTTCTTCCGATACGATTCTGTCTGCTACGGAAGAGTTTCTGGACTGGCGCGTGTTCGGTTTCTTTTTCTCTTTTGTGAATGTGATGTTCCGTGCTTTGTTCATTGGCATTACGCGCACAAAGGTGTTGACGTTGAATGCGATCGTGATGGCGCTGACCAATGTCTTGCTCGACTATCTGTTGATATTCGGGCACTGGGGATTTCCGGAACTGGGGATTAAGGGAGCGGCTATTGCGTCGGTGATGGCGGAGGCTGTTTCGATTGTGTTTTATATGATTTATACCCGGATGACGGTGGATATCAAGAAGTATGCCCTGAACCAGTTCCGTTCGTTCGATGTCAAGTTGCTGAGGCATGTGTTGGGTATTTCCATCTTTACGATGTTGCAGTATTTCATATCGCTTAGTACCTATTTCATGCTTTTCGTGGCGGTGGAACATCTGGGACAGCGGGAGCTGGCGGTTGCGAATATTGTCCGCAGTGTCTATATTGTCTTGTTGATTCCTGTCAATTCCTTGTCGACGGCGACGAATACATTCGTAAGTAACAGCATCGGTGCGGGTCATAAAGACCAGGTGATACCGATTATCCGTCATATCACCTGGATATCGTTGGGGATCATGGCGGTGTTTGTTTCCGTCACCTGTTTGATTCCGTCTACGATCCTGTCGGTTTATACGAATGACGCGTCTTTGATCGAGGCGTCTGTGCCTTCGCTTTATGTCATTTCCGGCGCTTTGTTGATCGGGGCGGTCGCTAATATCGTTTTTAACGGGGTGACGGGTACGGGAAATACGCGCTCCGCCTTTGCCATGGAGTTGGTCACGCTCGTTTTTTACACCTTATTTATATATGTAGCCGGAATGCGTTTGCACATGCCGGTAGCCGTTTGCTTCCTGACCGAGGTCGTTTATTATACCGGTTTGTTGGTGGCAAGCGTTGTTTATCTGAAGAAAGCCTCCTGGCAGAATAAGAAAATCTGAAGCTATTTCGTCCGGATAGTTGCTTGTTTTGACCCGATAGATTTGCTATCGGGCCGGATAATCCCGTTTGCGGTTGTTGCTGTTTTTGCGTAATGCCTTGAATTTGTTTTTTTGTGTATACAAAAAAGGTGAGTTATGAGGTGTAATAATTGCGGCTGGGAAAATTCCGGTGATAGATCATATTGCGAGAAGTGTAATTCTCCGTTATCAAATTATGCTGTGCGGGAACATGCTGTTACGGATGTCTATGCACGGCGCACAGTCAATGAAAGTGCAGGGATGAATGTCGGGAGGCCGACTGTTTATGAACAGGGAGAAGGTGAAACCTGTCCTGAATGCGGTTATCCGATGTTGCCGGATATGGCGGAATGCCCTAATTGCAGTCACTCCAGGTCGGGGCAGGAGAGTTCCGACTCTTCCTCCCTGAACTGTCCCAAGTGTAACCACGAGAATAGGAAAGATGCATTTTACTGTTCTCACTGTGGCTATGAACTGCAGAAAAAAGAGCCGGCCAAACCGGTACGGCCTGATTATGGAAGAAAAACGATTACTCCTTGGGAAATGCAGGCGCCGGTCTGTTCTTGCCGTCTTTCCATGATCCCCAATAATAACGAAGAAGTACCGGCTGCTCCGCTTTCATTCTCCGGAGAAGAAATTCTTCTGAACCGCAGCAATACGGATGCGGACAATATGACGATTACTTCCAAAGAACAGGCTGTCCTGACATACGAAAATAAGAAATGGTATATCCAGGATAGAAGTGAACAGAAAACTACATTCGTTTATACAACCGAAAAAATAGAATTAAAGCCCGGAGACATAATTGTATTGGGAAACAGAAGATTTGAATTCAGCGAATAATCCTGGAGGGTGAATCGTCATGTCCGGAATAGTCGTTAACAGGTGTGATTTTACGGTGGGCCAGCATATCGGCGGGCTTTATCGGGTGGATCTTGTCCTGGGGGAAGGTTCTTTCGGAAAAGTATTCAAGGTTACGGGAACCGGCTCGCAGGTGTATGCCTTGAAGTTGTTGAAACTGTGGGAAATCGTGCCCGAACTTCGTAAGCCTCTGATGGACCGCTTCGTCATGGAATTTGAAACCGGATTGATAAAGAGTCGTTTCCTGGTTCATTCCGTCGCTCATGGTTTGGAATGCGGCAATCCTTTTATCGTGATGGATTATTGTTCGAAAGGGAATCTTACCCAGTATATGGATCGTAACTCCGTAGATCTGGTGAAGGTCGGGCGGGAGATTCTTTGCGGGCTGAACGATTTGCATAAGAACGGTAAAGTCCACCGGGACCTCAAACCTGAAAACGTACTGATAAAAGAAGACGGGACAGCCGCCCTCACAGATTTCGGGATCAGTGGCGATCGTAATAAGCGGATGACGGAACGGAATATCCTGGGACGTCCCCAGCAAATATTCGGAACCTATGCCTATATGCCTCCCGAACAGGTGAATCGCCTGCGGGGAGACGCGACGGTTCTTCCAACAACCGATATTTTTTCTTTTGGCGTGATGATGTATCAACTGCTGACAGGAAAATTGCCTTTTGGCGAATTGAACGACCATAATGACCTGGTTGTCTATCAGCGGAATGGTAAAAACGGAAATTGGGACAGGAAACTGCTCGGGCAGACCGGAAAAGGTGTTGTTTGGGAAAAAGTGATCGAAGGTTGTCTGGTCCCTGATTTTAAACAACGCCTGCAGTCGGCCGCAGCTGTGTTGGAACTGATGCCCCGCGGACAATTCGTGTCGAATATCCCCTTGCCGGTTGAGAAGAAGCCGGAAGCAGTTCCGAACGGTCTGTCCCTGCGGGTGATGCAAGGACGGGAGCATGGCCGGGTCTACGATTTGACCCGTCTGTTCCGGAGTCAGAAAAGGCTGATTACGGTGGGGCGGGATGACTCGAATGTCATTCGTCTCGCAGAAGAAGAAAGCCCGTATATATCCCGCCGTCATTGCACGGTTGAAACGGACGGCCGGACAAACCGCTGGTTTATCCGGGACGGGCAATGGGTTGCGGAACGGGGCAAAAAGGGATACTGGAAGGATTCGGCAAACGGAACCTATATCAACTCGACCCCGGTCACTTCGGGGGGCAGCGAACTCCATGCCGGAGACATTATCACGATCGGCGATGTCACGTTCAGGGTGGAAGGTTATTAAATCTGATTTATTAATGAAAAAATAAGATAGAGTTATGGTACAAAGACAAACAGAGCCGTACAGACGGTCCTTTTCCGGATCGGTCGGCGCAGGAATGGGAGCATTGATGGGAGGTGCACACAAACAATATTACGTATTGGAACATCGCATGTCGTCCAAATATCATCGTGCCGGAGAGACGCAGAAGATCATTGTCGATCAGGTGGAAATGGGGCGTGATCCGCGTTGCCAGGTTCGTTTTGACGATTCATTTACGTCGGTGAGCCGCCGCCATGCAGCTATAGTACGCGATGGGGCAGGCTGGAAACTGGTTCATTTGTCTAAAGTCAATTCGACGCTTTTGAACGGCCGTCCGGTTACGGATGAGTGGTATCTGCAGAACGGGGATGAGATTCAGCTTTCTTCTAATGGTCCCCGTATGGGATTCATCGTTCCCCAGGGCGATAGAAGCATGATTAAGAATATTAACTTTACGGAACGGTTCAGTTTGTTCCGCCAGCAGGCATTACGGCCCTATAAACAGATGATGGTCTGGATGTCCGTCGTTTTCCTGTTGGTGATCGGCGGCTTTATTGCTTGGAATATCCTGAACCAGCAACAGGTGCAGAAAGCAAACGAGATGTTGGCGGGAAGCATAGCCTCGGTAAGCGCCCGTCAGGATAGCGCCGGAGTAGAGTCGCAAAGACAGCTTGCCGCCGTTTCCAGCCAGGCGCAGGATGCAGCCCAGGCCGCAATACAAGCCAGTCAGGCCAGTCAAGCCACAACCTCCCAGGGAATCAACCAGCTTCGCAGCGAATTGGTCGGTCTGAAAAGCGATTTGCAAACAGCCCGCGAAGAACAAAAAGAGAGTGAGTCGGTCAAACAGTCAGTTCCCAGTGAGCCGGTGGCAGCCCCGGTCGCTTCCACCGCTCCGGCTACAAACGGGATGACTTCCTACGAGAGCTGTTTCCCTTACATCTATTATATCCAGCTCGATAAGGTGGAACATACGAATAAGAAAGGAAAAGTGGAAGTCATCAATATCATCCACCGCTGGGCCGGTACCGGTTTTCTGCTGAGCGACGGACGCTTTGTCACTTCACGCCGTATCATTGAAAGATGGTATTATGCCGTGAACGGCAACCTGATGGACGAAGACATGCGTCCGCTGAACAAAGCCGTATGTAATCTGGAGAAAGTAGTCGCTTATTTTACCGCCTATTCTTCAACCGGAGATGCCCTGACCTTTACGAGCGACCAGTTCACTTGTGACCGTAGCGCCGACACCTATACCGTTCTTCGCGGCCCGTTGGGAGGCCTTGTGAAGGGAGCCCGCCTGCGTATTGCCCCGTCGAACGGAGGTAAAGACTGGGCTTATTTCCAGACAGCCAAGAAAGGCGGTTTGAAGTTCGACCCGTCCCGGTCGACTTCGTTAGGCAGAGGAATCTCTCTCACTATTTTAGGATTCCCCGGAGAAGTCGGGATCAATTCAGCTTCCGGCCCTGTCTACGGCAGCGGCGTGACGGCAAGCAGCGGATTGGACCGCGGAGATATCATGACGACCAATACCAGCTTTGAGATGGGCGGTTCGGGCGCACCTGTTTTCGCTGTTTCGGATAACGGAGAATATGAGGTTGTCGGGCTGATCTCGTCGATGGCAGAAGGACAGCGGGGAATAGTCGTTCCGGTAGCTGCTGTCCGCTGATAAAAAGGAAAAAGAGTATATGGGAGAAACGAATAATAGTTCTTTTAGATTTAAGCTCGGGGCGCAAACAAATGTCGGATGTGTCCGTACGAACAACGAGGATAACTTTGTCGTGAGTGCAGACCTGGCGTCGGGGGAGTGGCTTCTCCCCCTCGACAGCCACACCCTATTCTCCTTAGGCGATAAAGGGACCATGCTGGTCGTTGCCGATGGCATGGGCGGGTTGGATGCCGGCGAAATTGCTTCCCAGATAGCAGTCGACACGGTCAAAGCGTTTTTTGCGGCGGATAAGATCACGGACGAGATCGTGAAAGACGAAACGACTATCCGCAAGTATATGCGCGAAGCCGTGATTGCAGCCGACGAGAATATCAAGAAAAGGAGCAAAGAGGAAAAGGGTGTCAAATCGATGGGAACCACCCTCGTTGCCGCCTGGCTGATCGGCGGATATGCCAATATAGTCTGGTGTGGCGACAGCCGCGGCTACCTGTTCAATCCGGTTTCCGGGCTGACGCGGGTGACGAAGGATCATTCATACGTTCAGGAACTGGTCGACAGCGGGCGGCTTCTGCCGGAATATGCCTTCGATCATCCCGATAACAACATCATTACCCGTAGCTTGGGCAACCCTCAGAAAGCCGCTAATCCGGATTTCGTCCGCTTGCAGTTGCAGGAAGGGGAAATCCTTTTGCTTTGTACGGACGGTCTGAACTCGATGCTCCGGGACGAGGAGATCGAGGCGGTCATGCAGGAGACGTCCGGCGAGATAGACACCTGTACGAAAGCATTGATCCAGGGTGCTCTGGATCTGGGCGGCCATGATAACGTCACGGTAGTCCTGTGCCAGATCGTTCCGGAAGAAGATCAGAAAGCAGTACCGGAAATGCAGCAGACTGTTTCGACCTTTACGAAAAAAGACCGGGAAAAGCCGGGCCGCAGGAGGACCTTCTGGACGCTGGGCGTTCTGTTGGTCCTTCTCTTGTCGTGCTTAGTCTGGCTTTTTTCGGGGGAGAGCAACGGGCAGCTTTGGAAAAACAAGATTATTCACTGGTATGAACAAACAGTAAAATAAACTATGCAGTTAGAAGAAAATATAC
Source organism: uncultured Parabacteroides sp. (assembly GCA_900552465.1). GTDB lineage: Bacteria > Bacteroidota > Bacteroidia > Bacteroidales > Tannerellaceae > Parabacteroides. The sequence continues at coordinate 7,884 of URZO01000042.1, forward strand.
TATTTGCAAATCGTTACAGGTTGGAGCGTCTGTTGGGGCGTGGCGGCTTTTCCGAGGTCTGGTTGGCTGACGACACCCTGACCTCCCTGAAAGTCGCCTTAAAAGTGTATGCTCCGGGAGGCGGAATGGATGAGCACGGCGTGCAACTCTTCTCGACAGAGTTTTCGCTTGTATTCAACCTGAACCATAGCAATTTGTTAAAGCCGACTTATTACGATACTTTCGAGCGGATGCCTTACCTGGTTTTGCCTTACTGCGAACAAGGCTCTGCGGCCAATCTGATCGGCAGGATGAGTGAGAAAGACGCCTGGCTTTTCCTGCGGGATATAGCGGGCGGACTGGAATATCTGCACGGGCAGGAGCCGCCTGTTATCCATCAGGACATCAAGCCGGATAATATCCTGGTCGACACCTCCGGCCGCTATCTGCTCACCGACTTCGGCATCAGTATCAAGGCGCGGAATACGCTACGCAAAAGCATCATGAAAACGGAAGGTTCTGTCGGGACGCTGGCCTATATGGGGCCGGAACGTTTCAGCAAATATCCTTTGCCGATAAAGGCAAGTGACGTTTTCTCGCTCGGGGCGACGCTTTACGAACTGCTTACGGGGATGGTCCCCTTCGGCGAACACGGCGGCCTGCTTTTGCAACACGGAGCGGAGATCCCGGTATTGGAAGGGGAGTGGTCCGATGAGTTGAAAAATATAATCGACTTGTGTCTGCAAAAAGACACCTGGGAGCGTCCTTCGGCTACGGAAATACGGATTTACTGCGAACAACACCTGAACGGGGAAGTTCCTGTTTTGCCCGGCAAGAAGAAGGAGGCTCTTGTTGAGGTTCCTGTCGAGACGCCTGCAGAGAAAGCCGTTTCCGTAAATTCTGTAAAACCTACAGTGGTACAACAGGAAGAACCGGAACCACAGTCAGAGGTTATCCCCGCGCCCTGCGCGGAGCCGTCGGAACCACCGCAAGAGGAAAAGCACGATCCCGAACCAGATAATATCGCAGACGAATCACCCTCCCCCGCTTTACTCCCTAAACTGTTGAAGTGGGGGATTCCGGTGATTGTCATTATCGGGATTGCCTTTTTTGTATTCCACAGCCTCGAACAGAAACAAAAAGAGGAAGAAGCCGAAGCAAAGGCCATGGAGATCGAAGCCCGTTACGGCGAATACCTCCAATATATCCATGCCGGCGACAGCCTCGCCAATCTCGGAAACGAAAGCCGGGGCGGCGATTACGAATTGTTCTATCTCGGAGCCGCCGGACGCTACGACGCCGCTTTGCGTTTGGAAGAAGAATACCGGACCGACTTCCCCGAAGTAGCCGGCGCTTCAGCCCGGAAAGACAGCATGCTGAAAAAGATCGATGAAGTCTATGACCTGTTTGTCTCTATGGCCGCCGAGGCAGAAGAAACCCAGGATTACGATATGGCAGAAGTCTTTTATCAGCGGGCATCCGGCATTAAACCGGAATCACCCATCCTGAAAGACTTCCGTGCCCGCCGCGAAGCTGCCCGGGATTCCATTACTAATACGAATCAAACGAATGATTGAAAAATATGAAAACGACGATAAATACATTCTATAAGAAAGGCTGCTACGGCCTTTTAGCCTTGTTCCTTTTTGCCGCTCCCGCCCTTTCGCAAGACTGCAACGGTACGTATGAAAGCGGCCTGTCCCTGCTGAAAAAGCGAACGGAGGCTGCCGTCAAAGACGCTGTCCGTAAATTCGAGTCGGCAAAGAGATGCTACAAAGTAAACCGTGACGAGCAGGGCGTCCGCAATTGCGACGAACAGATCGCCGCCTGCAACCAGGTCTTGAACTACTACGCGCAACAGGCAGCCAGGGAAACCCCGGCGGAGGAGAGCTTTGAATTTCCCGCCTCGGGAAACGAGCAGACGATCCCTGTAAAAACGAAACGAAACTGGACCTTCTCCGATAGCCACGACTGGTGTACAGCCACGAAGGTGAAGGAAGGCCTGAAGGTTGTTGTCGACCCGAACCCCTCGACCGTACGCCGTACGCAGACCCTCACCTTGAAATGGCTGGGTGGCAAGCGGCTCATCAAGATCGTCCAGGAAGGGGAGGCCGAAAAGCTGGCGCTGAGCGAATACGACCTCTTTTTCCAGGCTGACGATGTGGAAAAAAAGATCGAAATAACTTCGAACTGCGATTGGGCCGTCGAGGATAGCGATGCCCCCTGGTGTTCCTGGCGCAAAGACAGCTTGAATCTGTACATCGAGCCATCCATTAATGAAGGGGCGGCAAGGCGGACGGGAACGATCCGTATCGGTGCCGGCTCGCGCCATGCCGAGATCCGCCTGTCACAGGATATGGACAACTTCAAAATCTTCACTCCGGAAGGTAACGATACGCTCGTTTTCATCCCGAAAGGCGGAACAGTCGATCTGCCTGTCGAATATACCGTCAGCCAGAACGAGACGCCGTGGGAAATCTATTCCTATCCGAACTGGTGCACAGCAACCCGCGAAAGCAATGCCTCTTTGTCCTTAAAATGCCTCTCCAATAAAATGAAAGAAGACCGTGAAGGCACAATCTTCGTGAAGAAAGGACGCCGGCTCATTTCGATAACCGTCATCCAATATGGAAAAGATACGAAGTACACGACCAATCCCGGTCTCTTCAGTAAAAACAAGAAAGGCGTTAAAGCATTCTACCAGCGTGCCGTCCTCTACACGCCGGTAGAATAACAGAAGGATACTACAGCATCAGAAACTTCTCCTGTAGCTTCTTCAGGTACAGTTTGGAGACTTGCAGGTCGTGGATGTTGTCAAACGGCGGATAGAACACGCATTTCTTATCCTTGATCATGATCAGGTAGTTGATGTTGATAATGTATGATTGATGTATTTGTATGAACGAAGGAGAACTTCCGAGTATCTGATCCGCCGCTATATTTTTCCGGATTGCAACAGGAGTCGTCGCGTTGTTCAGGTACGCCTCCCATTGCTTCCGGTCTGAATTATATTTGAAATAACCGATGTTTTCGGGTCTGAGAAATTGCAGGTCGTTCGTCGGCGAGGGGATAATAAGCGTCTGTTCCAACGGCGAGAGACTTCTCAGCAGGATGTGGAAAGGCACGGTCTGCAATTGCTCTTCCTCTACTTTTTCAATGAAGCGCTTCATCATTTTGGACAATTCGTTTTTGTCGATCGGCTTCAGCAGGTAATCGAAAGCCGATCCACGGATAGCATCGAGCATGTATTTATTATAGGCGGTGTAGAACACGACCTGCATGTTCCAGGTGATCTCGTTCCGGATCAGGTTCAGAAGTTCCGGCCCCTGCATGTCGGGCAATTCCACATCCAGGAATACCAGGTCCGGCATTGTCTTAAAAATCAGTTTTTTCCCTGCCGCCCCGTTTTTGGCGATCCCTTCCATGCAGAACTGCGGATAGGCCTTCAGTTCGAAGGCCAGATTATCAACAGCCAGCTCGTCATCGTCTATAATCACTATCTTGTAACTGTTTTTCATAATCGCTCACTTTTTTCACAAATTTAATTGTTGTCACCCAAGTGTACCGGTCCCGTTAGGGCCCGATTTTGAGTATTTGCCCGTTTTGGCTGGTTATCCGGTTGTAATTAGAGGCTAAACGGATTTACTTTCCTTCCGGCAAAGCGTATGAATAGCCCTCCGGGAGCGTGAACCAGACCTGGCAGCCGGGATATTCGGCCGTTCCGTGGTCGCTTTTCCGGATCACGAGGGTGATGGGCCTGCTGTTTCCGGCGTTCAGTAGTTGGATGGTTTGGTTCAGGACCTTCAACCCCGTCCCCGTGCTCTGCATATCCGGCTGTCCGGTTTGCATCCGGAAGCCGGCGCCGTTGTCTTCGATGCTGATGATGATGGCACCGGCTTCGCGGGTGACGGATATGGAGAGCCGTTTTTCGCCTTCCTTCCCCCTGAGGCCGTGCTTGATGGCATTTTCGACCGGTATCTGGATCATCATCGAAGGAAGTTCGACCAGTTGCATGTCGATCTCAGGATCTATCCGGATGTCTATCTTCAGGTCGGAGCCGAAGCGCCCCCGTTCGAGGTCGAGATATGTCCTGACGAAGTCTATCTCTTCGGCCAGGGGGATGCACAGCTTTTCCGTCAGGCGGAGGTTGAGGCGCATGATCTTGATCAGGTTATACAGCTCCTTGTAGCTGCTGTCCGTTTCCTCGTAATGGCTGATCACCCGGTTGAGCGTGTTGAAGATAAAATGGGGGGAGACCCGATTACGGATGTTCTCCATCCTGAGACCGATGATCTTGTTGCGCGTCTCGGCCAGCAGCAACGCCCGTTGCTTCTTCTGGTAGAAATAAATAAAGACGGCTACGACGCCCAGCAGCAGGCAGGCGAAGAACCAGATGTAGGCGCTCAGTTCGAGCGATTGCATGTCGCTCTTCTGCTGCTGGATGTAGAGTTGCTGCCTGATCAGCGTCGTGTCCTGCTTGTAGCGGAGTTCCGTTTCGGCGACACGCATGCGGATACGGTCGTTGCGGATCGAGTCGTCGATCTGCACATTTTCCTTCAGAAGTTGATAAGCCTTCCGGAAATCGCCGGTTTCTTCATAATAATGTTGCAGGTATTTTTTGCGGATGCCGACGAGGGTCGGTTCCGCCTGCAGGTTGTCGGTCAGGCTGTGGAGTAACCTCGTCGCCTTCTTCAGAGAATCTTTTCGCAGGGCGAGTTCGAAAATCTGCGTCTGGGCATGATAAAGCGCCGAAGTGTTTCCGATTGTTTCAAAATAAGAATAGCTCCGGTCCAGGTAGTACCGGGCAGAATCGAGTTGTCCCATCAACAGGTAGATCTCGCCTATATTCAACATACAGACATTTTGTGCATAGACATATTCGGGCGAAGGTTTGACCAGTTCGTATCCTTTCTTGAACAGTTCGAGGGCTTCCGGATATTTTTCTTCAAAATAATAGACGTTTCCGTGATTGGTGAAATAGACAAACTTCCGGTTGAGGTCCATCTGGTCGAAATACCGGTAGGCCAGGCCGAAATAGTGGTGTGAAAGTTCGAAGTCGCGCAGTTCCATATACGTCTGCCCCAACCCCGTATAGACGTTGATGAGCTCCTGCTGGGGCAACCCGCACGAGTCGATGAGGTAGAGCGCCTGCCGGTAATAATAAGCTCCCTGGTCGTACGAGCCGCTGCGGACATATACGTCGGCAAGATTTGTATAGCCTGTCAGCAGCACCCGGTTGTTGTGTGTCCGGCGGCTGTAATCGAGCACTCGCTTGAAATATTTGAGCGCCGAATCGTTCTGGCTGACGATGGCATAACGGTTTCCGATGTTGTTATTGGCATCGGTCAGCAGGTAATAATGGTAAGGCGTCAGTTCCTTTTGGCGGGCGCAGAATTGCAGCGTTTTTTGGCAAAGCGGAATGACGGAATCCATCTCGGAAGTGGTCAGATATGTTTTGATATACAGGTTGTAAAGTATATACCAATCGGTGCTGTCCCCGGCGGGGCGCGTCTGCATAGCTTCTTTCAATATCCGGCGTGAGAGGAGCGGGTCGGAATAGATCGCTTCCTGTGCCTGAAAATATACGGTATCGTCTTTGGGCAAGAAATCGATTTCTTTCAGTCTCTCCTGCTTTTTACAGGAGAGACTGAAAGAAAAAATGATACTAATTGTAAAGAGAATGTGTTTTTTCTTCATGATGTAGCAGCTTTTGATGATAAATTGTACTGAAATGATTCTAAGTTGTTGTTCCGGCAAATGTAGCAGATATAATGATAGGATGATATGAAAAAGTAATTATTTTTCAGATTTCATAACAAAAAGAGGAAATAAATAGGTTTATTGATTTTTAAGGCCTACTTTTGAATCGGTCCGACGGTCGCACAAAGCGAAAGTTCCAAAAATGATTGGAGAAGGTTTCGCACCGTGCGAAAGCGTCAAAAACATTCGGAGAAACTTTCGCACGGTGCGAAAACATTAAAAATTGCCGGAGGAGATTTCGCACGGTGCGAAAAGGCCCTTTTTGACATTTTGATACTTTCGCACAGTGCGAAAGTTTTTTTTTGGATCGTTGGAGTTTTCGCACAGCGCGAAAGGTGTTTTTTTTGATATTTAGTGACAAAATGAAAGTATGAATAGTATATTGTATAACCTGTAAATTGATTTTCATGAAGAAAATTTCAGAAATCCCATATTTGGGAAAAGCCCGCAACGCCGAACATTACGGCCTGCAGGAACGTCTTTTGGCGATTATCACCGCCGCTTTTGCAGTGAAGTTTAAAATCAGCGGCTTCCGCGACAATTACGACAAACTGTTCACGAAGGAAGACGAATTGTATCTGCAAAGCACAGCCTATGCCGATACGAAAACGATCGAAGAAAAAGACGCTTTCCGCGACCAGCGTCTGCGCTATGTCGAACTGAAGGTGCAGAGCGGGCTTCTAAGCCTGGTGCCTGCCGAGGCGGAGGCCGCAAAAACGCTCGATTTTGTGATGAACCCCTATCGTGGTGCATCCTCCAAACCGTTTTCCGAAAACACGGCGATGGTCAGCGACCTGGTCAAGAAACTGCAATCGTCCGAATATGCCCCGGCAGTCGAGGTATTGGGCCTGACCGCAGCCGTTGCCGCCCTGAAGACGGCTAACGACGATTTCGAAGTAGTCTATTCACATCGCACAGACCAGAAGCTGGTACGCGAAACAAGCGACAAGCTGAAAGCCGTCCGCCCCCAGGTCGACGCCGCCTTCCGCCAGCTGGCCGAGGCCGTCAACGCCCTCTTCCTCGTGGCCGATTCCATCGAACATGATGCTGCCAAGGCCACCGAGATCGGAGCCGTGATCGACGCCGTCAACGCCCAGATCCTCCAGTTCTCCGAAACCCTTTCCCGCCGCGGCGTAGGCGGCAAAGCGACCATCAGCCCCGAAACCCCGCCCGACCTGAACCCCGATACGAGCGGCGGCGAGGAGCGGCCGGGAGAGTTGTAAGAGCTCTCTCTGCTGGATAAGATGAATGAAAAAGGATGTAGCGAAAGTTGCATCCTTTTTTATGTTAAAGATTGGCTATCTCTTATTTTTGTTCGAATAATCATGCTTTCCATCCGCTTATGTCCATTTTCTGGAAAAAGTAAGTTGTGTGTTAATCAATGACTCTTTATTTTCGCAGAAGAGATGTTTAACAATTAAGAAAAAAAGCCATGAAAAAAATGTATTTGTCAGGAAAATATCTTGTTTGCCTGCTTGCTTTTATTTTCCTTGGGACATTGTCCGTAGCCGCCCAGACGGCATCAGGAAAGAAGGTCTCGTTTTTTAAGGAAGGGGCAGGCGACGTGGCTCCCCGAACTGAAAATGTGTCTCAGCCGACTCGTTCCGGCACGCAGTTCAATTATACTGGAAGCTGGCGCGGTATTTCAGAAATCGGATATGACGGATATGATAGCTTTGAGGTCGTCTTTCAGGAAGGGGAAAGCATGATCTGGTTCAATGAAGATGGGACCTATGTCGTCAGTAATTATCGCGACGATTACTCGTTCCAACGCCGCTGGTGGTATGTGGATGAGAACACGTTCGGAGACAGTGACGGTTTTATCGTCACGCTGCTCTCCTTTCAGGATGGGACCTTCAAGGGAAGCGTCACCAATGTGTATGAACCCGGATACCTGACTACATTGACGTTGAAAAGGGACAACCAGGTGTGCATGGTCATCGGGGAGGGGTTCGGCTATCTGAAAGATCCGAGGACGAAGCATATTGTCGGTGCTTCGGCGGATGGCGAAACGCGCCTTCGGGTGGATGTGAAAAGCATTGCCGAGAAGTATGCCAAATACCAGATCGTTTTGTCCTCGCAATATGGTTCGGATGAAACGGTATGCGGGACTGTCAGCTATTTAAAGAAGACGGGAGAGTCTACGGCATCATTCTTCTATACGGTACCGAAAGTCTATCCGTCGATCGAGGGAAGGATATACACGGTCAAGATGAAGCTGAATCTTTGTGATACCTACGGAAATGTCGTGACGTCCGGCGTATTGCCGGTACGGATCATCCGCCCTCCGGTATTGTTGATACATGGCTTGGGCGATAGTGATACCTGCTTTTACAAGTTTAAAGAATATCTGCTCAATACTCCCGCGAATTATTCTGGATTCCAAGTACATCGGGCCGACTATAGGGCAACGAACAGAAGCCCGTTTGTGGTGAATACCTATGTTGTGCAAGACTGCTTTATGAAATTGTTCCAGAACTGCTATGAATTGGGATATGTCGCCTCGAAGGCGGATATCATAGGGCACAGTATGGGCGGATTGTTGGCGCGTGAATATATTCAGGATGTGTCAAGTGACGGGGTTTATAAATTGATCACGCTTAATACGCCACACTTTGGCTCGCAAGGTGCAAACCTGATCATTAAAGACATGGAACCTTATCTCTTTGCCAAATTGGCCGATTGGAAGTTTGAGGGACAGTTTGGGGCAATCCGGGATTTGCAAGTGAACAGTGAGGCATTTACCTCCCATTTGAATACCCCTTCCGGTATGGCAAAGTTAAAAGGAATTCCGATCCATACGGTCTGTACCGAATATTCCGCCAATGGCAGTATAGGTGAAATAGTAACGCAAGATCTGATTCCGATGGCTTTAAAGGCTATTGTGAAACTGTTCGGGAAAGGAGATGATAGCCCTTTGTCTTTAGGTGGTTTATTGGATTTGATTTATGGCGGGCCGAGTGATCTTGTCGTTTCTTCTTCCAGCCAGGCAGGCGGTCTGTCGGGCAATCATGTCTCTGTCCTGTCAAATAATACAATGGAGGTCATTCATATGAATACCCCTAAGAATCCGGTGATTCATGAATTACTGAAAGGGCTATTGGCAAAAAGTCCGGAATCTCCGTTGTTTACTAAACAGGGACTGGTGTTGAAACCTGAAAAAGAATTGGCTACCGCGGATGTGAAAAAAATATATGAATATTTGCCTATCCATGCTCCGACTAAATCCGGATCCATGAAGTCCGGTTCTTCCCGGATCCGGATAAATGAATGCGCATTGGACGATTCGCGCCGTTTGAATGTCGGGTGTGACGTCTCTTCGGATGTGGAAGCGCATGTCGTTCTTGTCTCAATGGACGGCTTCTCTTACTTGAAAGACGAATTGTCGTTTCAGGAAGCGGTCGATCCGGACTATGGAGGAACGATCTCGGTCTATGCTTTGGCGCGTACAACTTCCGGAGAACTGGTTACGGATGCTGCAAAAGTCAACGTGAAACGGATCATAGACGAATCATTATATGAATATGCTTCGTTTGAAGGGGGAAATGAAATGGATACATTATTGCTCTTTAAAGGAGAGTTTAGTACTCCGCTGATGGAGTTATATCGTGCTGATGGAAAGGTAGAGCTTGTGTTCCCTGACAGATATGAACTGCCAGATTGGACTGATACACCCAATAACTCAGCAGAAATCAGAGAGGGCCGTGTGTACGGAGTATCTGAAGGAAGCGGTTGGCTGGTCGGTGCAATCTCTTCTTTTGAAGCTGTGATCCCTTATAAAGTTATAGATCTTGCTTCTATAGAACTTGCAGACGGTATGGATACAGCGATCGATATGCCGGCGATGAATAATGTTGATAAAACACATTTTGTGAATTTCGCTTTCTTATCAACAAAAAAAGCCGCTTTATTGTCTTTTGTAAAAACGGACATATCTTCTGTGTTGATAGAAATATATGATATTAATGGCAAGCTGCATAAATCATTTAGGGAATCGTTCCAAAATGAATTGTTTATAAATCTGGATTCTCTATCTTCCGGTACTTATGTCATTCGGATTTCGGAGAAAAATTCAAATGAGTCATTTAAATTTATTGTCCCATGATTTGGATATGATATGAGAGAAGGAAGGTCGTTTATGGCCTTCCTTCTTTTGTTACAGGATAGCCTTTTTGTTTTACCGGATAACTGTTGAAAATAACCGGATAACCCCGAACTATCCGAACGGGAGGAGTGTGATTCGGCCGGATGTCTTACTTTAGCCTCCATAAACATTAAATATATCTATTATGGAATACAAGGGTAAAACGCGGCAGTATCGGATGTTTTCCGTGTGCCTGTTCTTATGTGCATTTCTGTTTATGGACATTGCTTTATTAAAGTCTCAAACAAAAGCTGGTGAAAAGAGTTTACAGGATCTGATCGACGGGTCGACAGGTGCCACAACTATCGATTTGCAAGGAAAAACTTATACGATGGTTTCTCTTTTCTTTGATGACAAGAAAAATATTACGCTTACAAATGGCCGACTTATCCAGTACCACAATTCTAATAATGGGTCTTTCCTTAATCTTAGACCTGGCAGTTCATTGACGCTGAAGAATATCACAATTACAGGTGCCAATTATCCGATTAAAGCAACTTTTATAAATATAGAAGAAAATGCTTCTTTGGCAATCCATGAAGGAACACGAATCGAAAAATTTATTACTGATGGGAGTGTGGGAGCCTCTTGTATAGTTGTTTATGCCGGTGGTTCTTTGAATATGGCAGGAGGTGAAATTTATGGAAATACTGGTACGTGTGGTCAAATCTGGATAAAAAAAGGAGCGTCTTTTGAAATGACAGGAGGTAGTTTCTCAACGATATATGTGGATGACGATATTCGATTTGGTGGAGAAGCTCTGATCAATACGTATTTGTCCGATAATGAAAGTTGTCGTATATTGGTCGTGTCTGCTCTACAGAACGATATCCTTGTTAATAAATCAGGCAAAATAGGGACGGTCATTGCCTCTGGTGTTGACGGCTATAAATTGACAAGATCAGATCTCGCGAAATTTAATTTTTATTCATCTAAGGGTGAATATGGTTTAGCTCTTGATGACAATAATATAGTATTGGTAGATCCTGATGCTGCTCCTCCCATCGAAACAGAAGACGATCTCTCCGAGAAAATAGACGAACTGCCTGCCGGTACGGAAGAATCACCTTCTGAAGTCGTTGTCGAACAGGAAATCCCACTGACAAAACCTGTCGGTGTGAACGATAAATACATTGATTTGGGCGGGGGCGGAACCTTGATTTCGCAAAACAGCGATGCCGGCATTATCATAAATAAAGGTGGTCTGACACTGAATGATATCGTTATCAGAGGAGAATGGACAAACGCTTCTACCCTGTTGGACGTGAAAAACGGAGGATATCTGAAAATCGGTTTGGCTACGGAGATTGTCTCTATATCCGATTATCTCCGTACGATTCTGATCGATAAGCTGAGTTCTGTCGTAAGCGAAGGAAAGATAACCGGCCATATTTCCAATACCGGTTCGCTTTTTGTGAAAGACGGTTCGATCGAGGGGCAGATCAGTTCCTTCTCTCCGTTCAAATTTTCGGGAAAAGTGGCCGTGAAAAATGGTATCTATCTGGGACGGGGGAATGGAACAAATGGTTTGATCAATCTGGTCGACCCGCTCCGGTCTTCCTTGAATATCCTGGTCGATGAGAAAATGATTGCCGACGCAACTTCGTCTGTCCTGATCGCACAGGGTACGGATGGCTATATGCCGACTGAATCCGACTTGGACAAACTGGTCTGTTTTACGGACGATTGTGAATTTTATCTGCATGGCTACCAGATCCTGATGCGTAAAATCGACCATACCGCCAACGAGCAGATCAACCGCAAAAGCCTGCAACTGCGCACCAGCGGCCGGGATATCCATGTGGAAGGCGTCCCTGCCGGACAGCCGTACGGACTTTACGATCTGTCGGGGACTTTGCTCTCGGGCGGTGTTTCAGACGGCGGTACGATCTCCCTCTCCGTCAGCCACCCCGGAATCTATATCTTCCATGTGGCAGGCATCGGAAAGAAGGTGCAAATATCCAGATAGTATTCTTTTTTTACCGGATAACTGCCGTAACGGTTGTTTTATATCCTTTCTGCCGGTTTCACGGTTTTCTCCGGTCGTAAGAGGAATTTATCTTTGTCCCCACAGAATTAAAGGAAATAAACATATTACTAATTAAAAACAAACAGCGTATGAAAACAAAGTTTACTTATTTATTGATGATCGTCATGGCAATGACAATGTCGTTGGTTTTTACTTCTTGCGGGGATGACGATGAAGAGGAGGGACCGGTAGGATCCACTTCTATTGTGGGAACTTGGTCTTTGGAAGGAAGCACGACTGACAACCCGAACATCATAACATTCGGAAAGGACGGCAAGGGAACGGAAGAGACACGGTCTGGGATATCTAATTTTACGTATACATTGAGTCCAGTCAATCAAGCTGGAGTGATGCCTTTGAAGCTCTATTTCATAGATTCGAGTAAGGTACTTAATTTTGATGCGACAAGAACAGGCAACACGTTGATGTTATCGAGTGGTGGTTCAGTTCGAATCTATAATAAAATATAAGATTCCAAGAATTGATTATTTAAGGGCGAGGAGGGGCGGTATGTGGCTTCTCCTCGTTTTTTTTTGAGATAATAACAATTGCAACAATGAATGTTACGAATCATGATAATGCATGGAATTTGAGAAGAGGGTTGTCTTTTTGGGGACTTTTCTTTTTTTGGTGGATGGGAATGGCCGTGTATGCCGTCTCCGCGTATCCGGGATGGATCCGTCATTGTTGTCCGGATGGAACGTTTGCGAACCTGAAACTGAAAGGGGACGAATATCATAAATGGGCTGTTACCGAAGATGGTTATACGCTCTTGCGGGATAGTGAAGGGGATTGGTGTTTTGCTGTCGAGGATAGTAAGGGGATTGTCGGTGTATCGGATTGGAAATTATCGGCAGTGCGTCCAAAAGAGCTTTCGGTGCTTCTCCGGAAGACTCCGAAAGGCTTGGCGATACGGCCGGATGTCCTGCGGTCGGAAAAGTCTATGGGAAAGGGGAGGAAGAAATCCGCTGCCCCTCTCGTGGGTAAATGGAAAACACTGGTCGTTTTGGTACAGTTTCCGGATCGGGAAATGGCCAGTTCGCGTGAAAGTATCGATGCATTGTTCAATCGGACCGGCTTTCGGGAAGACGGTGCAGCGGGGAGTGTGAAGGACTTTTTCAGGGAAAGCTCCTACGGTATGCTTGATTTAGAGTGTGATCTGCAAGGCCCTTTTACAGCTTCCAAAAAGATGGCCTATTACGGTGGAAATGAAAAGAACGGGCAGGACGGGCATCCGGAAGAACTGTTTTTGGAAGCTCTTGATTTTTTGTCGGGGAAAGTCAACCTTGCCGATTATGCCGGACAAGACGGATACTTGAACAACATTCATCTTATTTTTGCCGGATATGGAGAGGAAGCCGGAGGACCGGCTGAGGCGATATGGTCACACGAAGCGACTTTTAATGAACCGCTGGAGATCGGAGGTGTGAAGATTATGGGATATTCCTGCGCTCCGGAGTTGCGAGGAAACAGGGGAAGCGGTTTGTCACGGATCGGTGTCCATTGCCATGAGATAGGACACTCCTTCGGGGCGATGGATTTCTATGATACGGATTATGAAGTGAATGGGGAATACGCCGGAACGGGGCAGTGGGATTTGATGGCTTCCGGAAACTGGAATAACGAAGGTGTTTCTCCTGCCCATTTCAATCCCTATGTGAAGACTATGTTCGGCTGGACCGGTTGTGAGATACTTGCCGGAGGAGACGGGATGGTATTGCCTGCTTCTTTGGAGCATGACAAGGTCTATCGTATCGACACAGGTACGGAAGGCGATTATTTCTTATTGGAAAATCGCCGACAGATAGGTTTCGATGCTGCTTTGCCTGGAAGCGGGTTGGTGATTTACCACATCTTGCCGCAGATCGAGGAACGGTCGGTTGGAAATATGATCAATACGACTTATCCGCAAACCTGTTATCCGGTTTGTGCGGGGACGGCATACTCCGTACCCGGCAAAAATCCAGTATCCTATGGTAATGTGAATGGTCCGGAATGTCCGTTCCCTGGAAAGAATGCTATTCAAGAGTTTACATCCAATACGATTCCAGCGGCAATCTCTTCGGAGGGAAGGCCCGCTTTTGTTGGCTTGAAAAACATTCGCGAGGAAGATGACGGTACTATCCGGTTTGATGTGACGACTGGAGAGGAGGGAACACCGGGTATACAGAAGTTACCTTTTGCAGAGAGTTTCGAAGAGGATGATACGGGCTGGTCCTTCGAGCAATTGGAAGGAAAAATACAATGGGAAATAAGTGGATCGGAGGTTTACGGATCGGCTTTGGAAGCTGCGGACGGGAAACGGTATCTGAAAATGAATGGGAAAAAAGGATTGCTTGGCCCTCTATCGATCGCGCGTGCGATATCACCGATGATCAGGAATGAAGCAGGAAAAACAACACTTTCTTTCATGTTCCATAATGAGGCGAATTTTTCAGTATCCGGGACTTTGAATGTTTTATACAGGGGGGGCGCACAAAAGGATTGGTTGCCTATAGCATCGTTTTCTGAACGGAATGAGGGGTGGAAACAATACAAAGAAATCTTGTTTGTTACCGAGGAGGACTTTCAAATCGCCTTCGAAGGCGAGATGGAAGCCGGCCTGCTGCTGCTCGATGATATAAAAGTCTATTCGGATGCCGCCACTTCTACGCTTCCTGTGCCGATGAAATCCGCCCTATTGACCTGTTATGGAATGAAAGGGAAAGTTTGTGTGGAAAGCGACAGACCAGCCCTTTTCCGGGTCTATGATCTGGCGGGAATGCTAATCTATTCCGGTACTTTGAATACGGGAATGAACAGGATCGGGATAAAGTCCGGACTTTATGTCGGCGTCTGTGAAAATGCAGTCTCTAAGTTTTATGTTTATTAGCCCTGCTTTATTCATCAGTTTTTCTTACCTTTGCCCCTCATTCAAAGAATAAAAAGATAAAAATAAATATACGTACGAATTATGTTTGAGAACTTAAGCGAAAGGTTAGACAGATCGTTTAAACTGTTGAAGGGTGAAGGTAAGATTACGGAAATCAATGTGGCAGAAACATTGAAAGATGTACGTAAGGCATTACTCGACGCCGACGTAAACTATAAAGTAGCCAAGAGCTTTACCGACACGGTGAAGGTGAAGGCATTGGGACAGAACGTGCTTACATCCGTTAAGCCCAGCCAGTTGATGGTTAAGATCGTGCACGACGAGCTGGCCGAACTGATGGGAGGGACGGCAACCGAACTGGAACTGACGGGTAATCCGTCAATCATCCTGATGTCCGGTCTGCAAGGGTCCGGTAAGACAACCTTTACGGGTAAGCTGGCTAACTTGCTGAAGACAAAGAAAAATAAGAAGCCGCTGTTGGCTGCCTGCGACGTGTATCGTCCGGCCGCTATCGAACAGTTGCGCGTGGTCGGCGAACAGGTCGGCGTGCCTGTTTACATGGAACTGGAGAATAAGAATCCGGTGGAGATCGCCATGAACGCAATTCGCGAAGCACGTGCAAAAGGAAACGATGTGGTGATTGTCGATACCGCCGGCCGTCTGGCTATTGACGAGCAGATGATGAAAGAGATCGCTGCTATCAAGAGTGCTATCCAGCCGGATGAGACCTTGTTCGTAGTTGACTCCATGACCGGACAGGATGCTGTCAACACGGCGAAGGAATTTAACGAACGCCTGGATTTCGACGGCGTTGTCCTGACCAAGCTCGATGGTGATACACGCGGTGGTGCCGCCCTCTCTATCCGTACGGTGGTCGACAAACCGATCAAGTTTGTCGGAACCGGTGAAAAGATGGATGCGCTGGATATTTTCCATCCCGAACGTATGGCAGACCGTATCCTCGGCATGGGTGATATCGTTTCGTTGGTGGAACGTGCCCAGGAACAATATGACGAAGAAGAAGCCAAACGCCTGCAGAAGAAGATCGCCAAGAACCAGTTCGACTTTAATGACTTCATCGCACAGATCCAGCAGATCAAGAAGATGGGTAACCTGAAGGAACTGGCATCCATGATTCCGGGTGTGGGCAAAGCCTTGAAAGATGTGGATATCGACGATAATGCTTTCAAGAGTATTGAAGCGATCATCTATTCCATGACTCCGGACGAACGTGTCAACCCGGCTATCCTGAACGGTTCACGCCGCCAGCGTATTGCCAAGGGTAGCGGTACGACTATCCAGGAAGTGAACAAGCTGATCAAGCAGTTCGATGAAACGCGTAAGATGATGCGTATGCTGACTGCCGCCAAACCGGGAAGTAAGAAATTCCCTTCATTTAAAAGATAAATCCGAAAAGATAATAGAATATGGAAGAGCAACAGTACAAACTATTGGATGGAAAGGCTGTTTCTGCCCAGATGAAGCAGGAGATGGCTGAAGAAGTAGCCCAGATCAAGGCTGCCGGCGGTAAGATCCCGCATTTGGCGGCTATTTTGGTCGGTCATGACGGCGGCAGCGAGACGTATGTCGCCAGCAAGGTGAAAACCTGCAATGAGATCGGTTTCAAGTCGACACTGATCCGATACGAAAGCGATGTGACCGAGGAAGAACTTCTGCGCAAAGTGGACGAATTGAATAACGACCCCGATGTGGACGGATTTATCGTGCAGCTTCCTTTGCCGAAACATATCTCTGAACAGAAGATCATCGAAGCGATCGACTACCGCAAAGATGTGGACGGTTTCCATCCGATCAATGTAGGACGCATGTCTATTGGTCTTCCTTGTTTCGTGTCGGCTACTCCGGCCGGTATTCTGGAACTGTTGCGCCGTTATGAAATCCCGACACGCGGCAAACATTGCGTAGTCTTAGGGCGTAGCAATATCGTGGGCAAGCCGATGGCAACCCTGATGATGCAGAAGGCTTATCCGGGCGACTGCACGGTTACTGTCTGCCACAGCCGTTCGGAAAACCTGAAGGAGATGTGCCAGAGTGCCGATATTATTATCGTAGCTTTGGGCGTGCCTGAATTTCTGAAAGGCGATATGCTGAAAGACGGCGTTGTGATTGTTGATGTCGGAACGACCCGTGTACCGGATGCAACCCGTAAAAGCGGCTTCAAGCTGACGGGTGATGTCAAGTTTGACGAAGTCGCTCCCAAGGCTTCTTTTATCACGCCGGTTCCGGGAGGTGTCGGTCCGATGACAATCATCTCTTTGATGCGCAATACCCTTTTGGCTGGGAAGAAAGCTATTTATAAATAATATAGTGGGGGTGTCTCAACATACCTTGTTCCCGCGCTTGACGCGGGATCGCAAAGGAACAAGCCTTATGATGAATAAGATTTGTTCCTTTGTCGTTTATTTATTCCTTTTTAGTTGCCTGCCGCTCTCCGCTCAGGATTCACTCACCATCTTGTTTGCAGGGGATGCCATGATGCACCAGACGCAGCTCGATAATACCCGGAGAGGAGATTCTTTCGATCTGGGCGGTTATTTTTCGAACATAGAGAAAGAGGTACAGGCTGCGGATATTGCCGTTGTGAACTTCGAGGTCCCATTGGGTGGAAAGCCCTATAGCGGCTATCCTGCTTTCAGCGCTCCGGAAGATTTCGCCCTGGCTTTACAGAAGGCGGGTTTCGATTTCTTCCTGCTGGCAAATAATCATTGTCTTGACAGGCGGACGCGGGGACTTGTGCGTACCATCCGGATGCTGGACTCCCTCGAAATACGCCATACCGGAACTTTTCTGAATATCGACCACCGGCACTGCACATACCCGATGCTGCTTCGCAAAAAGGATTTCCGTATCATCATGCTTAATTATACATATGATACCAACGGCCTGACGGTCGATACGCCCCGTATTGTCAACTATATCGATAAAGAGGTGATGGAGGCGGATATCGCCGAAGCTAAGCTCTTCAATCCGGACTTTATCATTGCCAATATGCATTGGGGCCTGGAATATGAGCAGATACCTTCCCGGGAACAACGTCGGTTGGCAGACTGGTTGATGGAGCAAGGAGTGGATTTGGTTATCGGCTGTCATCCGCATGTCGTCCAGCCCATGGAACTTCGGAGAGGGCAGGACGGTGTACCTGACCGCCTGGTCGTCTATTCATTAGGCAATTTTATCTCGAACATGAGTCGGGAAAATACGGATGGAGGTGCAATGTTGAAAGTCGTCTTGTGCAGGAAAGGATTGCGCCGGTACATCGCCTCCGCACAATATTCTTTGGTTTATTGTTCCCGGTATGAGAATGAACGGGGAAAAGAGGACATCCGGGTCATTCCGGCGGTATCCTGGTCGGAGAAAAAACAAAATGGCTCTTTTTCAGTGGATTCTGCATTAATTAAGTACATAAAGAATACCCGTTCGCTTCTAAAAGAATATAATAAAGAGGTTGAGGAATATCTTTTTTGATCAAAAAAGTTTCCGGAATGTTTGGAGCTTAAAATAAAATATCTATCTTTGCACCGTCTTAAAGGAAACGAGGTTTCTAAGATAAACATGGTGAGAGTAGCTCAGTTGGTTAGAGCATCGGATTGTGGTTCCGAGGGTCGTGGGTTCGAGCCCCATCTTTCACCCCATAAGGCTATCCTGAAAAGGATGGCTTTTTTTATTTCAGTCTCTTTTTGGTAGGGAGCTAAGTGGACAGGCTGCTGTCAGAACCTCCGGAAAGTATAGCTTTTCCCTTCGCTGCTAAGTATTAATTGTTTGTTCGTTAATTTATCGATTGTGTAAATCCGTTTGGCTGAATCCCAATCGGTGTAAGGCAGGAATTTGTCGACGGCGCCAGGATTGTTTGTCAGTTCCAGCAAGAGGGTTTTGTCTCCTTCCGGTGTATTGAAACCATAGCTGTGACGGAAGGATTCAGTCTCCGGAAGGTAAACCTGGTACATGAAGAGCGAATGCTCGAAATTGAAATAAACCGTGTCGGCTTCCTGAATAATTCCGTTCGCTTCTACCTGTTGCAACTGCCATTTTCCGAATAACTTGGATTCTGTATCTTTACTACATGCGACAAAAAGGAATGCACAAACTGCTATCAATATATTTCTAACCATAGTTTTACTTGCTTCAATAAGTTGTCAAAGGAAAGGAAATATTTTCAAAGTCGCAAGTTAAATATATATAGCAGGTGCAGGTATTTTCACAATTGATTTCAGTTTCGTATATTTGTCGTCATTTACTTTGTGTTTTTAATTATACAGACATTCTATGAGACGAATAAAACAATTAGTACTACTGCTTTCAGCAGCATTCACATTTTCTTCCTGTGTGAACAAGACCCAAAAGGGGCAGCAGGATGAGATTATTGTCTACTCGAACCCCCTTCCGGTACAGTTTGGTGATCCTTATGTCTTGCTGGCATCGGATGGTATTTATTATATGTATGGAACAGGCGGTGGGGCCGTTGACGGCTTTTGCGTCTATTCTTCGCCCGATATGGTCAACTGGAAGGCGGAAGGGCAGGTTTTCCGGGGGAATGTTCCCGGTTCATGGGGTGTTGCTAACTTCTGGGCTCCCGAAGTCTATGAGCGAGGAGGAAAATTCTACATGCTCTACAGTGCCGATTGGAAGGAGAACCCCACCAACGAACTCGAAAACTTCCGTATCGGTGTGGCTGTTGCCGACAAACCGACCGGCCCTTTCAAGGAACTCTCCGACAAACCGCTGTTCGACCCGGGTTATCCGGTTATCGACGGAAACCTTGTTGACGACGGTAACGGACGCACCTATATGTATTTCTCCCGCTGCTGTTACAAACATCCGGTAGAGAGTGAGATCGCTGAGCAGGCCCGGAAAGAAGGCAAGTTCAGTGAGATAGAGGAAAGCTGGATTTATGGTATAGAGGTGAAACCCGACCTGACGGATGTCATCGGTGAGCCTGTCCTTATCTTGCGTCCCCCGGTAAAGCTCGACGACGTACAGGCTGAATGGGAAAGCCGTTCCGTCACGACCGGAGAGGTCAACCGCCGCTGGACCGAAGGCCCCTATACCCTCAAGAAGGGAGACACATACTATATGATGTATTCGGCCAACTATTTCGGCGGTAAGAACTATGCTGTCGGTTACGCCACCTCCAAGAACCCGCTCGGCCCCTTCACGAAGTCGAACGACAATCCTGTCCTGCAAAAGAATGTAGAGCAGGGAGGTATCGTCACCGGTACCGGACATAACAGCGTGACCTGGTCTAAAGACGGCAAACAGATGTATTGCGTCTATCACGGACGGACACAGGAAACCGGTGACGAACGTGTTGTCTTTATCGACAAAATGGGGATAGACGACAACGGCCATTTATACGTCGAAGGCCCGACAACTACTCCCCAAAAGAAATAGTCCGGACCTTCCCGATTCCAGATCCTGCTCCTTACAGCAAGCAGTCGATCTCCATCTCCGTTCCCGCATCCGACTCCTCCGGGAGGAGGATGACCGGAGTGCCGGGGAACTCCCGTTCCAGATACTGGTTGAGATATTCCAGTGTGTTGGCCGTAATCAGTTCGTCGGTCGGAGGGTAGAGGTTGTAGATGACGGCTTCTACCCGTATGCTGTATTGCTTGCAGGCATACAGGCTTAGCAGCGTGTGGTTGATGCTGCCCAACTTGCCGGAGGTGACCAGGACTACAGGGTATCCCTGCTCTTTTACATAGTCGATGGTCAGTGAATGGAAATCATTCGGAACCATCAATCCCCCCGCACCTTCTAACAGTACATATTCATACTTTTCCTGTAGCTTGCGGGTTGCTCCGGTTATCACCGACAGGTCGATTGTCCGTCCGTCTTTTGCCGCCGCCATGTGGGGAGAACAAGGATAGGTGAAGATATAGGGGCAGGTCAGTCCCTCCTTGTCCTCTTCCGTAAAGGGGATGCCTTGCAGGTGGCGGTGCATTTCGATGTCCTCCGAAATCTCCGTGCAGCCGGTCTGGATCATTTTCTGTGTGATTATCCGCTTCCCTTTTCCGGCCAGTGCACGTGCAAGCACGCCGGTGGCAAAGGTCTTGCCGATGTTGGTATCGATACCCGTGATAAATAATACTTTTCCTTTCATGATGTTTATTTTTTAACCGCCAGTACGTAGAGAGGGCGGTATGTGAGTGTCACTTGATTATTGGCAGCCGGAAACTGTTCCCGGTAGCGATCGCAGAAGGAGGCCAGCATCCCTTTTGTCCACAGACTGTTTCCCGTGGCCGTTACACCTGTAGCTTTCAGGTGTTTCAGCACATCCAACGGGCTGTTGAAGGTCAGGGTGATTGTCTCCTCCTCCAAGTGGCGGAGATCGAAGCCGGTAGACAGCCATCCGGTAAGCTCGTCCGTCGCAGGATAGGAAAGCCCTTTTCCGGTCAGCTCTTTTATTTCCGGCAGATTACCGGGAGCGAAGGAACTGAACAGGAGCGTCCCTTGAGGCGTCAGCGATCCCGCCAGCTTGCGGAGGAACTTTTCCGGTTCTCTCATCCACTGGAAGGCGGAGGCGGAAGCAATCAGGTCGAACTTGCCGGGGAAGGAGATCGCTTCAGCATCTCCCCCGATAAACGTGGGCGGACAACCCGGAAAAAGTTCGTTTACCCTCTCCCGGCAGCCTTCGCAAAGATCGTTCAATACCCATT
This sequence comes from uncultured Parabacteroides sp., assembly GCA_900552465.1. GTDB lineage: Bacteria > Bacteroidota > Bacteroidia > Bacteroidales > Tannerellaceae > Parabacteroides. The sequence continues at coordinate 29,342 of URZO01000042.1, forward strand.
CCTTAGTCTTGTGTTTCCCGGCAAGAAAACGGGTGAAACCACCTGTCCCGCAACCGATTTCCAGGATACGCCCGTAATGCCCGTCTGTCTGCCGGGGAAGGAGAGAAGCCAGTTTCCGGCTGATCCGGTGTTGTGCGTCCGCCTGGCTGTCGTAGCTGGACAGGGCACGGGTGAAGCGGTGCTGTATACGTCCCCTGTCTATCGTGTCCATATTTCGTTCCATAGTTTCCATTTGTGAAAAAGATAGTGAGGAGCTTCCAATTCCATTACTGGACAGCGGCCTTGCCAGTAATTACGCAGGTTCCCGGCAGGGAAGATGCGATCTTCGGAAGCGATGATGGCCCGGCTCCAAAAGCGATCGGCAACAGGCTTCGCCGCCTCTTCTTTTATACGCGAATAAAGCTGTTGCAGTTCTTCGCGCACCTCGTCGAGCGGGCGGGCAGCCACTTGTTCGTAGGCTTGCAGTACCTCCCGTCCGCCGCACATCCGCCGGTTGAAACGGTGCATCCCTCCCTCCGTCACATTGGCAAGCGTCCCTTCGAATACGGCAGTAGGAATCCCTGAGCTGTCATGAACAGGGACATCCGTCCCATTGATGGCAATCGTTTCCGTGAAAGCTGTGCCCTTCCCCCGGAACAGGGCCGAGGCTACCCACACGCCCAATGACCATGCTACCAGGCGGATTTCCTTGTAGGCCGAAAGGTCTTCATCGAACCGGAGGTCGCGGTAGTCATAGCAGACCCAAAGATCCGTATCCGGTTCAAGCTCCAAAGTGCGGAACAGTTCCGGAGAGGCGGACCAGCCGGAAAAGAACAGGAGCAGCTTTTCTTGCCCTCTGTCGATTTGTTTATCTATCTTCATTTGTTCAAGCTGTTAATCAGTTCTTTTATTTCACTCACCGAGACATTTGCCGTCAGTGAGAAACGTATCCGTGCCGTCCCTTTCGGAACTGTCGGTGGACGGACGGGCAGGCAATAGAATCCTTCTCGTTGCAACCTCAGGCTCGTCTCCACGCAATCTTCATTTTCCCCGATGATAAAAGGTATGATATGGCTGGACGAGATTTCTCCTCCTTTACCTTTCAATGCTTCCGATAACATCCGGCTTATCTCCGTGAGCATCCGCCGCTCTTCCGTAAGTTCCGGCAGCTTCTCGAAGAGGTATCGGGTCCAGGCGATCTGTGCGGGTGGGAGAGCGGTGCTGAAGATGAGCGGACGCATGGTATTGATCAGGTATTCCCGGATCGTCCGGCTGCACAGCAGGTAGGCCCCCATAGAGGCCAATGCCTTTCCGAAAGTACCGACCAACAGGTCTATATCCCCGATGCAATCCTGTTCTTCTGCAATACCTAAACCGTTTTTCCCTCTTACTCCGATCGCGTGTGCCTCGTCGACATAGAGCCAGACGTTCGGGTGCTGTCGCTTCAGGGAAACAAGTTGGCGGAGGTCGGCGACATCCCCGTCCATGCTGAAGATACTTTCCGTTACGATGATAACCTGCTCGTATTCATGTGCATATTTTGCAAGCAGGCGTGCCAGATGTTCGCAGTCATTGTGGCGGTATCGCTGATAGGGGGCGCCGCTCAACAGAAGTCCGTCTATGATACTGGCATGTACAAGTTTGTCGGCCAGTATCAGCGTATGTTTGTCTGCCAGGGCGGGAAGTATGCCTGTGTTGGCATGGTAGCCGCTGTTGAACAGTAAAGCCGCCTCTCGCTCGAACCGGTCGGCCAGGAGTTGCTCGAACTCTGTATAGACCTTGAAATTGCCAGTCAGTAACCGGGAGGACGAGGAAGATAGAGGCAGGTCGTTCTCCCGCATCTGCCCCAGGAAATCTTCACGCAGCTCCTTGCGGGATGCCAGGCCGAGATAGTCGTTGGAGGAAAGATTCAGCATCTTTCGTCCCTCTTTCCTGATCCATTTCCCTTCATGGATGACTTCCGGCAAGCTGCGCAGGTTGCCTGTCTCTTTCAGTTTATCTAATAATGTGTTATAATCTTTCATTACATTGTTATTATGATTTGTCGCGTTAGTCACGGCTCGTGATATGCGTTAGTCACGGCTCGTGATATGCGTTAGTCACGGCTCGTGATTTGCGTTAATCTAAAATATGAAGCAGACCGCTCGTTAATTTCGACAATTCTTCCTTTGTTATGACGAACGGAGGCATAAGATAAACCAGCCTTCCGAACGGACGAACCCAGATGCCTTCTTCAACGAACCGCTCCTGAAGGGCGGCCATGTCAACCGGCTCTTTCATCTCAATAACTCCGATAGCTCCCAACACCCGTACCTCTTTCACACCCGGGAAGGAGGCGGCTGGGGCGAGCTCTGCTTTCAGTTGTGCCTCTATCGCCCGTACCTTTTTCTGCCAGCCGCTTTCCAACAGGAGGGAAACGGATGCCGAGGCGATGGCGCATGCTAACGGATTCCCCATAAAGGTGGGGCCGTGCATGAAACATCCCGCTTCACCACTACAGATCATATCGGCAACCGCCCTACTGGTAACGGTGGCGGAAAGAGTCAGGTAACCCCCTGTCAAAGCCTTACCGATACACATAATATCCGGTTCGACACCTGCCCATTCCCAGGCAAAAAGCCGACCGGTGCGGCCGAACCCCGTCGCTATCTCGTCGAATATAAGCAAGACGTTATATTGGTCGCATAACTCCCGCGCCCGTACCAGAAAAGTAGGGGAGTAGAAATACATCCCTCCGGCTCCCTGCACGACAGGTTCGAGTATCAATGCTGCAATCTCTCCGGCATGTTTCTCGAGCAAATCCTTCAAGGGGTCCATCGCCTTCTCGTCCCATTCGTCATGAAACCTGACGGAAGGCTGTGGTATGAAGAACTGGACGGGGAGGCTGCCGGCAAAGATGCCGTGCATGCCTGTCACCGGATCGCAGACGGACATGGCGTGCCAGGTGTCGCCATGATAACCGCTCCGGATTGTGGCGAAGGCGTGCTTCCGGTTTGTTCCCTTCCGGCATTTCGATTGCCAGTATTGGATCGCCATCTTCATGGCGACTTCGACCGCAACGGAACCGCTGTCGGCAAAGAATATCTTTTCCATCGAGGGGGGCAGTAGCGGCAATAGCTTGGCTGCCAACTCGACGGCAGGCTCATGCGTCAGACCTCCGAACATGATGTGGCTCATCTTGTCCATCTGTTCACGGGCGGCGGCGTTCAGCACCGGGTGGTTGTATCCGTGTACGGCTGCCCACCAGGAGGACATGCCGTCAATCAGTTTGCGGCCGTCTTTCAGCGTAATCGTTACGCCCTCCGCCCGTTCGACCGGATAGACCGGTAGCGGGTCGATGGTCGAAGTATAGGGGTGCCAGACATGCTCGCGGTCAAAACTTAGTAATGCTTCTGTTGTCATCTTTCCCAATCTGTATTTTCGGTTAATGAATAGCCTTCCGAGGTAAAAAGGCGTTTGTCTTCTTCCACCCGGCTGCCGATGGTGGTCAGGAGGTCTCCGATGATGGCGGAGTTGATGCCGATGCGGAGCGCCTTGCGCTGGGTCTCCTCGCTCAATCTTGCCCGTCCGCCGGAGAAGCGCAGGTAAGCCTTCGGGTTGATGAAGCGGAAGAGGGCGATGGTGGTCAGGATCTCTTCGTCGGTCAACGGCTTCGTGTCGCCGAGCGGTGTGCCGGGAATGGGTTGGAGCAGGTTTAGGGGGATCGAGAGGATGCCTTCCTTTCGGAGGAAAAGGGCCATCTCGATGCGTTGTGCCATCGTTTCGCCCATGCCGATGATGCCGCCGCTACAGATGCGGAAGCCTATCTTGCGGGCGGTGCGGATGGTTTCGAGTTTCTGCTCCATCGTGTGTGTTGTGCACAGGGCGTGGAAGTAGGAGGGGGCTGTCTCTATGTTGCAGTGATAGTTTTCCGTCCCGCTGTCGTACAGCGCTTGCAGTTGTTCGCGGCTGAGGAGGCCCATCGAGGCGCAGCATTTGATGTCTGTCGTTTGCTTGATCTGCCGGATGGTGTCGGTCACCTTTACCATATCCTTTTCGGAAACTTTCTTACCGCTGGTGACAAGGGCGAACCGTCCGATTCCCTGCCGGTGGTTGTAGGTGGCATGGCGGATGCATTCTTCTGCCGGCAGGAGGGGATAAAGCGTTACATTCGTATTGTAATGCCCGGACTGGGCGCACCATTTACAGTCTTCGCTGCAATTCCCGCTCTTCGCATTGATGATGGAACAGGTGTCGAATTTGTTACCCATGAAATGCCGGGTGATCTGGCGTGCAGCCTCATAGAGGGCTTCCTTGTCGGGAGAGGCCGCCAGGGCGTTTGCCTGTTCTTCATCGAGCAGTCCGCCTGAGAGGACGTGTTGTTTAAGTCTTTCAATCATATAATCATGTATTTGTATAAACCGAAAGCGCGGAAGGCTTCAGCTATATGCT
>URZO01000043.1 GCA_900552465.1 uncultured Parabacteroides sp.
GGTGTGTTATCTTTCTGTCTATCAAAGAAAATTCACACACCCCCTGCCCCCTCTCGAGAGGGGAAGGAGTTACCACCGGGCGATATAAACACACCAATAAATCAGCATTTAACGGACACTAATACCGTCTCAACTTCGGAAACAGAAGAAGCAGATAAAGCACTCCTACGGCCAGAACCAGCAGGGCGCCCGTCTGCGAATGGAGCGCATCGGAGGCAACACCCATCAGCAACGGAAAGATCGTTCCGCCGAACAAGCCCATGATCATCAGGCCGGAGACTTCGTTCTGCCGCTGCGGCATCGAAAGCAACGCCTGCGAGAACAGGATGGAGAACACATTCGAGTTGCCGTAGCCGACCAGAGCAATGCTGACGTACAACAGGACTTTGGTATCGAACAACAGGAACCCCGCCATCGACGCAACCATCAGCACGACACTGACAACAAAGAACTTCTTAGGCGACCAGTGCGCCAGGATCAGCGAACCGGTCAGGCAACCGATCGTACGGAAGATAAAGTACAGGCTGGTGGCAAACGACGCCGCATGTATATCCATTCCCAACCGCTCCATCAGAATCTTCGGTGCCGTCGTATTCGTACCGACGTCGATCCCGACATGGCACATGATACCGATAAACATCAGCAAGATGAACGGATTACCCAGCAAAGCAATACATTCGGCAAAGGTAGACGGCTTTCCTTCCGGCGCCTCCTCCTTAATATGCGTCGCCCCCAGCAAGAAAATCGCAATCACGGCAACCACCATATAGACCGGGAAAAGCACACGCCATCCCATTCCTAATGAAGGAATAGCCTGCGTCGCCCCCCACATCGCAATATAGGGAGCCAGGAAAGAGGCGATCGCCTTGACAAACTGCCCGAAGGTCAGGCTGCTCGCTAACTTATCCCCGGTGATAATATTCGACAAAAGCGGATTCAGGGAAGTCTGCATCAACGCATTCCCGATCCCCAACAGGGAGAAGGATGCCAGCATCACCACATAGCCATCGCCGAAACAAGGGATCAACAACGACACAAAAGTGACGATCAGACTCAACATAACCGTCTTCTTACGCCCGATCTTATTCATCAACATCCCTGTCGGAACAGAGAAAATCAGGAACCAGAAGAACACCAAGGAAGGAAAGATATTGGCCTCCGAATCGGTCAGCCCCAAATCCAGCTTCACGTAGTTGGAAGCGATCCCCACCAAATCCACAAATCCCATCGTGAAGAACACAAGCATCACCGGGATTAACTTCAGATATAAACTCTTCTCTTTCATGTCAGTTCTTATTTGGATAGGCTGGCCATGCACCCTCTTTCGTACAGACGAAAGCCGCCGTCTCGACAGCGATCTGATGGGCTTCACGCAAGGATTTGCCAGTTAATATGGAATAAACGAATGCACCGGAGAAGGAGTCGCCCGCTCCGACCGTATCGGCGACTTCTACTTTAGGTGTAAGGATAGTCGACTGTTCGTCGGGCGAATAGATCGAACTGAATGCCGATCCGGCAGTCAGGATTACATATTTCAGGTTATATTTCCGGAGCATCTGGCGACAGACTTCCTCATCCGAACCATCCAGGTCGCACATTCCGCGCAGCAAGACCAGTTCCTCATCGTTTACCTTAAACACATTGGCCTTGTGCAGCAACGTCTCGATCAGTTCCTTTGAATAATAGGACTGGCGGATGTTGATGTCGAAAAAGCGCAACGCATCTTCGCGGGCATACGACAGAAGGGAAAGAATCGTCTCCCTCGAACCTTGCGCACGCAAAGCCAACGTCCCATAACAAACCGCATCCGCTTTCTTCACCAGCTCTATCGCCTCCTGTGTCAAAGGGATGTGATCCCAGGCGACACCTTCGATGATCGTGTAGGTGGGAATGCCATCTTTCAGCTCCACCATTACGTTTCCGGTAGGATATTCGACCGTTCCCAACGAATGGCAGATGCCGTTCCTGTCCAGTTCCTGGACTATTTCCGCCCCGAACACGTCGTTTCCGACTGCACTGATCGCATATCCTTCCGCTCCCAACCGGGTGGCATGATATACAAAATTGATTGGAGCACCTCCGGCGCGTTTCCCGGTGGGCAAAACATCCCACAGGAGTTCCCCGATGCCTACAACTACTGGTTTCTTTTTTTTCATGATATAGTGACTTTTGAATAAAACAATATAGATATTTCTCAGAAACAACAGGCACCACCTGAAAGTTTCATTGGTGAAACCAGGAGTTTCATGCTGATGAAACTTGAAGTTCCATGGGTGAAACTCGCAGTTTCATTAGGTGAAACTTTCAGCAACATACCGTCCCCTTCTCTCACAGGCTTAATGCATATAATTTACAGACGCTTACCTTTGTCGAACCGTTCCGGCTGTAGAAAGACAGGCTGTTGTATGGTTCATTCGGGAATACGAGGTTTGTCATGGCCACCTTTCCGCCGTCCAGGAAGATTTCGATGGAGCATTTATCGACAAACAGCTGCAACCGATGTTGCTTGTCTTTGGAAAGCGGCCCCCAGGTTGCGAGGGCGAAGTCGTCCACATAGTTGATGGAGTTCTTCACACGGTTGTCGTGCGCTTCCTTCTCGTGCGGGTTGGCATTCTTGCCGAAGTCGACAATTCCGCTGTGTACGCGGTCCATCACTAGCTTGCCGTCCTTCATGTCTAAATAGATGTCGACATATTCGCCTTTGCTGTTCATCAGTTTGAAGCCGGAACAGTCGGCATTGGTCGTCAGGTCTATGTTCATCTCGAAAGCGCCGTCGCCTCCGTCAAACAGGGTTTCGATAGTAAATTCCTTTCCGTTATCGACCGTGAAGGCGGGTATTTCTTTCGTTTCTTTCCGCAAAGCCTCCAGTTCTTTTACCGGGTTGACGGCCATATAGATGTCTTTTCCTTCGGAATACATCGTCAGTTCGCGGGGCAGGGCGTTGGCGCTGCGGTATTGCTGGGTCGGGATGATATTGGCATACTGCCAGTTGCTCATCCAGGGCACGGCAATCACACGTTCGCCAGTGTTCGAGAAACAAACCGTTGCGTAGTGGTCTTTGCCCCAGTCCATCCATTTGACGACTTCGGGCTTCGTGTCGCAAGTGAAGTTCGTGCCGTCGAAGTCTCCTATAAAATATTGTGTGGCGGAACCGCCGAACAGGCAACCGGGATTGATATTGACGATCAGCGCCCACTTCTTATGATTCCCGTCGCCATCGACCGCAAGCTGTACCATATCCGGACATTCGAACTGGCTCGGCTGCATGCCGTAACCGTTGCCAAAAGCGCTCATGTAGGTCCAATCCTTCAGGTCTTTAGAGGAGAAGAAACGCATCTCCTTATCGGCAGATACGATCATCACCCACTTCTGCTGGGGTTCGTACCAGAAGACTTTCGGGTCACGGAAATCCTTCAGCCCGTCGGACGGGGTCAAGACCGGGTTCTTTTCATACTTGGTGAACGTGCGGCCGTTGTCTTTGCTATACGCCATACATTCGATCTGTCCGTTGCGGTCGCTGGCGGAGGTGTAGAAAGAGACGATCGTGCCGTCGCCATATCCTGCCGTATTCGCCAGGTCTACAACCGAGCTGCCGGAGAAGATATGCCCCATCGTGTCGCGCGCCAGGGCAACCGGAAGATGTTCCCAATGAACGAGGTCGCGGCTGACGGAATGTCCCCAGTGCATATTACCCCATACGGAACCGTAGGGATTGTATTGGAAGTAAAGATGATATTCGCCGTCCTTATACACCAGTCCGTTGGCGTCGTTCATCCAGCCGTAGAGCGGTGTATGATGATAGAGGGGGCGGAACTTGTCGCGATTTGCCGTGTCGAACGTATCGGACAACCGAAGCTGGCTCCAGCAAACGGCATCCTTCGGTGTCTTGCGGATGCGGACAACCGCTTCCTTTACGCCCGCAGGCAATTCGAACGGTACGAAATAGTCGACGCTCCGCTTCGCCAGGCGTACATCCATATCTGTATCGGCAGGATCGCCGGTCACGAGACAGACTTGTCCTTCCGAGGTCTTCTCCTCTACCGGAAGCAACAGGTATTTGGTCGGATTCGTAATGTGGACAAGCGTCAGGGTATCGCCCTGCTGTTCCAGTTTAAACTCGCTCTTACCGGACGGCTGGCAGGAGACCAGACCGAACGAAACGGCTGCACTCATGACGAGGCTTTTACTGATGCTTGAAATCGATGCTTTCATGATATTGATTTGTGGCAATGTGTTTTACGGAAGCAAAAGTAAACGATTCCGGCAAGACGGACGATAACAAATGAAACAGGATGTATAACAAATGTCACATCCGGCAAAAATCAGCATCCCTGGTATTCGGTAGGCGTGACGTTGTAGGCCGCCTTGAAGCATTTGGCGAAATAGGCGGAGGAGGAAAAGCCGGTCTGGTAGGCGACTTCGCTTACGTTATATTGCTTCTGTTTCAGCAGGGCGGCCGCCTTCTTCAGGCGGTAGTTGCGGAGGAAGTCGACGGGGCTCGTACCCGTCAGGTCTTTTATCTTCCTGTGAAGATGTCCGCGGGAGAGGCCGAGCGTATCACTCAGCCGTTCGATATTATAGTCCGGGTCGGCGTAAACCTGCTCGACCTGGGTCAGGAACTTACGCAGGAAGAAGTCGTCCATGTTCTCGACCTTATCCGGTTCGCTTATCAGCAGGTTACGGCTTTGCAGTTTTTGCAACAAGGTTTCACGAAGCTTCTTGCGCTCTTCGAGAAGCCGGATGATGCGGAGCTTGACGAAGTCCACCCGGAACGGCTTCTGTATATAGCCGTCCGCACCGCCGGAGATGCCGTACATGCGCTGGCGTTCGTCGGTCAGCGCCGTGAGGAGGATTAGCGGGATATGGCTGGTGGCGAGGTTTGTCTTGACAGCCTTGCAAAGTTCGAAGCCGTTCATTTCGGGCATCATGACGTCGCTCAGGACAAGGGATATTTCTTCCGTGTTCAGCAGGTCCAGCGCCTCTTTCCCGTTCGCGGCTGTCAGAGCCCGGAAGTTGGCGGACAGTTCCCGGCAGAGGAACGTGCGGACCTCGTCATCGTCTTCGACAACCAGGACGGTGTAAGGATATTCTTGCGCGAGCAACTCCTTCTGTCCGGAATCATCGAGGCAGGAGGCGTCGTAGGCAAGGGGCGAAACGGGTATCTCGGTGATGTATTCGCCTTTCAGCTGTGTCTTGTCGCGGTGGAGGCTGAACGTAAAGGCGCTGCCTTTGCCGGGCGTGCTCTCCACGTCAATCCGGCCATTGTGCATCCGGATGTATTCGTCCACCAGATGAAGACCAATACCGGTCCCCGTCCGGCTGTTTCCGGAGTAGAAACGGTTGAATAGATACGGAAGGTTTTCAGGCTGTATGCCGGAGCCGTTATCTTCGACGACAATCGTCACCCACGCTTCGGAGGCGGATAGCTTCACCGCGATGCGTCCCCCTTCCGGCGTAAACTTGAAGGCGTTGGAAAGCAGGTTGACAATTACCTTCTCGATCATATCGGGGTCGAGCCAGACACGGCATTCTTTCGTATCGGCGGTAAAGAGATAGTCGATGTTCCTTACCTTCGCCATGCTGTTGAAGTAGGATTTCACTTCGCCGGCGAAGGAAACGATCTCCGTCTCGCGTATCTTCAGTTTCTCCTGCTTGTTCTCAACCTTGCGGAAGTCGAGTATCTGGTTGATCACGCGGAGCAGGCGGCCGGCATTCTTATGAACCAGCTCGAGATCCGGCAAGTAGGGCGAGTCGTGGAGCAGGCCGATCAGCTTGTCCAGCGGTCCCAGGATCAGGGTGAGCGGCGTGCGCACCTCGTGGGAGATATTCGTAAAGAACTGGAGTTTGGAGGCGGTCACCTCTTCTATCTCGGCGTTCAGAGAGATCAGCTTGCGGCGCTGCTCTTCCTCTTTCTTGTTTATCTCGCGCAGTTCGCGGTTGGCGAGCCGTATCTTCCGGTTGATATAAAAGACGTAGACCGACAGGGAGATGAAGCCGATCATCAGCAACGTAATCACCCACAGGGAGCTTTTCAGGAAGAGGAAACGGTTCAGCAACTCGTCCATACGGGTACGCTGCGTCTCGATACGTTGCTGGTAATTCAACAGCCGTTCGGTTTGTAGCAGGAGGCTGCGGGCGGCTTCCTTGTCGACGATGCCGCTATGCAAGGGGATAAAGGGGTCGACCGTTTCGCCGTTGATCAGCCGCATGGCGGTGCGTACAACCTGTTCGCCTCCGGTCGGATAAAGGAAAGAGGCATTGATACGTCCGTCGGCAATTGCCTGCAAACCGGCTTCGGAAACGGCATCCATTCCGATGACCGGCAGATGTTTCCCTTTGGCGGAATCCATCGAAAGAAGATATTTGCGGGCGGCAATCGCCATGACATCGTTATGGGCGAATACGAAGTCGACGGGTTGGGAGAGTTTCATTTCCCGAAGGCTCCTGGCGGCTATATCCTCTTTCCATTCGCCTTCCACCGGAACGAAAGTAAGGTCCTTGCGTTCTGAGAGGGCATCCCGGAAACCGTTGTGACGCTCCTGTGCGGGAGAGGAACCTTTCGCACCCCATATTTCGAGAACAGTCGCATCTGGCGGCAGGTAGCGGGCGGCGTATTTCCCGGCGGTCACACCTAATTCGTAGTTATTGGCTCCCACAAAAGTGGTGTATTGGTTGGTGTTGACTTTCCGGTCAGTAATAATCGTAGGAATACCGGCACGGTAGGCCTCTTCGGTAACAGTCGTCAGCGGGGCTGACTCCAGAGGGGAGATAACCAGGACGTCGACCTTCTGCTTAATCAGTTCGCGAATCTGTTCGATCTGGCGGTCATTGTTGCTATCGGCATCTTTTATAATAACTTTCAGATTGTCATAGTTAGAGGCCTCTATCCCGACTTCCCGGATCATGGCCTGCCGCCAGTCATCGTCGGTCATACATTGTGAAATACCTATCACATAATCCTTTCCCTTCCCGCCACCGACACAGGCAGAGAGGAGCAAAGAGAGAAGGAGTGCTATGTAATAGGTGTGTTTCATGTATTTGCATATTTGAATCTATAAATGATGATTTAGCGGTGAGATTCGTGTTTGTAATTGTAGCGTCGGGAGTATCTGTTTCCCCTCTCGAGAGGGGATAAGGGGTGTGTTATCTTTCTGTCTTTCAAAGAAAATTCACACACCCCCTGCCCCCTCTCAAGAGGGGAAAAGGTTACCAACAGTCGATATAAACACACCCATAAATCTGCATTTACAGGTTCACTATTACTTAATTATGCACCAACGTCCCGATATTCTCACCGCTCATGACCTTTTTCAGGTTGCCGTTGGTGTCCATGTCGAAGACGATGATCGGGAGGTTGTTTTCCTTGCACATCGTTGTGGCTGTCAGGTCCATGACCTTCAGGCCACGTGTATAGATTTCATCGTAGGTAATGTCGGAAAACTTGGTTGCCGTCGGGTCTTTCTCCGGATCGGCCGTGTAGATACCGTCGACACGGGTTCCTTTCAGCATCACATCCGCTTCGATCTCGATGCCACGCAGGGAAGAACCGGTGTCGGTCGTAAAGAACGGGTTGCCCGTTCCGCCGGACATAATCACGACATTGCCCTGTTCCAGCAACTCGATCGCCCGCCATTTGTTATAGAACTCGCCGATCGGTTCCATGCGGATAGCCGTCAGCACTTTTGCCTTCACCCCCTGGGCCACCAATGCAGAACTCAGAGCCAGGCTATTGATGACGGTTGCCAGCATTCCCATCTGATCGCCTTTCACCCGGTCGAAGCCTTTGGATGCCCCACTCAGCCCCCGGAATATATTACCGCCACCAATCACAATACCGATCTGGACACCCATTCCGGCAATCTCCTTGATCTGTGCCGCATATTCATTCAGACGCACTTCGTCTATACCATATTGCTTTCCTCCCATAAGCGATTCGCCGCTTAACTTTAACAGGATACGTTTGTACTGAGCCATATTTTCTTTCTTCGTTTGATTGTTATACCCGCAAAAATACAGCATTTAAATGATCCGGCAATCTTCTTTCAGCGGAAAGAAACGGGTTGCCGTATATTTTTCCTAAACGACACCGCAATACTTATAAATACTTTAAAAACCGCAACAATCTCGACCGACCTCTTGTTCTGAATGCACGAAACTAAAATTATAGTAATCATTTAAATGTATTCAGTATGAAAGATTTATTAATCGGTATGGTAGTCGGAGTTGTGACAGGTTATGTACTCCGCAAAATGGAAGATGACGGAAAATTCCATTGTATGCACGATCACATGCATAGATTTGCTTCAAAAATGAAAGACGAAGCCGTAAGTCTGAAAGACGCCGGCCTGGACAAAGTCGAATATGTAGCCGACCGTGTCCACCAGGTAGCCGAGCAGGAAAAGAGCAAAAAGAACTAAAGAAAAAGCGGAAAGTGAACCTTCCCGCTTTTCTGTATCATACCTATGGTTTATCTGCATCATAGGTATGATTTACCAAAACCATACCTATGACTGCAATATCAGTTTATCCTTCAAATACTTCCCCGTATAAGACGCTTCGCACATCGCCACCTCTTCCGGAGTTCCGGCACACACCAGGTTACCTCCGTCATTACCACCTTCCGGTCCCAGGTCGATCAGATAGTCGGCGCATTTGATTACATCCATATTATGTTCGATGATCACGACCGTATGACCTTTCCCTATCAGGGCGTTGAAGGCTTTCAACAAGGTCTTAATATCGTGGAAGTGCAGACCGGTGGTCGGTTCATCGAAGACAAAGAGCGTCGGTTCCTGCTTCTCCTGTCCGAGGTAGTAGGCGAGTTTCACACGCTGGTTCTCACCGCCCGAAAGCGTGGATGAGGTCTGGCCGAGCTTGATATAGCCCAACCCGACATCCTGCAAGGGCTTCAGCTTCTTGACAATCTTCTTTTCCTGTGCGCCCGGATGCTGTTCGAAGAACTCGATCGCCTGGTTGACGGTCATTTCCAGCATATCGTAGATGCTTGCGCCGTGATATTCGACGTCGAGGACATCCTGCTTGAAGCGTTTACCGTGACAGTTCTCGCATTCGAGGGTGATATCGGCCATAAACTGCATCTCGACCGTGATCTTTCCTTCCCCTTTACATTCCTCACAGCGACCGCCTTCCTTATTAAAAGAGAAATAAGCAGCCGAATAGCCCATCTGCTTGGAGAGAGGCTGGTCACCATAGAGTTTACGGATCTCGTCGTAGGCGCCGATATAGGTCACCGGGTTTGAACGGGAACTCTTGCCGATGGAGTTCTGGTCAACAAACTCGATGCCTTTAACCAGAAGCATATCACCTTCCAGACCGGAGCAGTCGACCATCAGGCGTGCCGCGTCGTCCAGATAATGCTTGACGCCTTCGTAGAAGATATCACGCACCAGAGAACTTTTCCCGGAGCCACTGACACCTGTCACCACCGTCATCACATTCAACGGGAACTTCACGTCGATTCCTTTCAGGTTATTCTTGCGGGCGCCTTTCACCTCGATATAGTTATTCCAAAGACGACGGAATGCAGGGACTTCAATCTGTTCCTCGCCTGTCAGGTAGCGGACGGTATAGCTGTTACTGCTGGTCTGCAGGTCCTTGACATCCCCCTGATAGACCACTTCGCCCCCCAGGCGGCCGGCCTTCGGACCGATGTCGATGATATAGTCGGCGGCACGGATGATCTCTTCGTCATGTTCGACCACGACAACCGTATTTCCCAATGCCTGCAACTGGCGGAGCACCTTTATCAGCAGATCGGTATCGCGCGAATGGAGTCCGATACTCGGCTCATCCAATATATACAAGGAACCGACCAGGCTGCTGCCCAACGAAGTCGCCAGATTAATACGCTGGCTTTCACCACCGGAGAGAGAGGCGGAAAGACGGTCGAGCGTCAGGTAACCCAATCCTACATCCAGCAGGAATTGCAGGCGGTTGGTGATTTCCGTCAGCAGGCGGCGGGCAATGGCAGCTTCGTTCTCGTCGAGCTGCAAGTTGTCGAAAAAGGCTTTCGCTTCCGTGATCGGCAGTGTAACCAGTTCTGCAATATCTTTCCCCCCAACCTTTACATACAGCGCTTCCGGGCGCAGACGGGAGCCTTTACAGGTCGGGCAGATCGTCTTGCCGCGATAACGCGCCTGCATCACGCGGTATTGTATCTTATAAAGATTCTCTTCCACAAATTTAAAGAAGTCGTCGATGCCGTGCAGTCCGCGTGCGCCATGCCAGAGCAGGTCTTTTTCCTTCTGCGTCAGGTCATAATAGGGACGGTGGATCGGGAAATTATATTTCTCGCTCTTGGCAATGAACTCCCGTAGCCATTCGCCCATCACCTCCCCTTTCCAGCAGACAACAGCTCCCTGGAAGACGGACAGGCTCTTATCCGGCACCACTAAGTTTTCGTCGATACCGAGCACCTTACCGAAACCCTCACAGGTCGGACAGGCACCCAGCGGATTGTTGAAACTGAACATCATATCGTTGGGCTCTTCAAACGTCATGCCGTCCGCCTCGAACTTCTTGGAGTATTCTTTGATGACGGTTCCTTCGGGTGCATAAATACGGATGATACAGGTGTCGTGCCCTTCAAAGAAAGCCGTTTCGGCAGAGTCTGCCAGACGGCTTTTCAAGGTCTTGTCGTCGGAAACGACCAGACGGTCGATCAGCAACTCGATCACGGGAGACGAGAGCAGGGCGTCATCCGCCATCACTTCGCCGATGCGATAGATAGTTTCGTTAATGGACAGACGGGTATATCCCTCCTTCTGCAAGATTTCCAGTTGTTCCTTTATGCCGCGTCCTTCCGGCAGAACAACGGGAGCGTAGACGGCAAAACGGGTCCCTTCCGGATAGGCGAGCACCTCTTTCACGATGTCGCTCACCTGGTGTTTCTTCACCTCCATTCCGGAAACGGGAGAGATCGTTTTCCCGATACGGGCATAGAGCAGACGAAGATACTCGTATATCTCCGTGGAGGTGCCGACCGTCGAACGGGGGTTGCGGGTGTTCACCTTCTGTTCGATTGCGATTGCGGGGGGAATGCCTTTTATATAGTCGCATTCCGGCTTGCTCATACGCCCCAGGAACTGGCGGGCGTAAGCGGAAAGGCTTTCGACGTAGCGCCGTTGCCCTTCGGCATATAAAGTATCAAATGCTAATGATGATTTTCCGCTACCGGAAAGGCCGGTGATAACGACCAGCTTGTCTCTGGGGATCTCGACATCAATATTTTTCAGGTTATTGATCCGCGCTCCCTTGATAAATATAGAATTGTTTTCGGACATAATCTTTTCCTTGATTACCATCCTGCAAAGTTAGGAAAGTAATGCCGTTTTGCCAAGTAAACGATTGGCATTCACATTCGGAAACAATCAATTCACACTTTCTATACAAACCGGACCGATCAGGCCGGATTTCTGTAAAGCGTCGGTCGGTTTCCAGATGTTGCAGGGCGCCCAGGTTTTCCGTTCCTGCTGCGGCAATCCGCTGTCACCGATCAAGCGGTTCATCCAGGTGGTGACAACCTCTACTTCGACTTTATTTTTACCTTTCTTCACCTGATCCGTGATGTTCACCCGGTAGGGAGCCGTCCAGACACCACCGGCATATTGCCCGTTGATCTTTACTTTGGCCATGACGCCGACATCGTTCAGATTCAGGAACAAATCCCCGTCAGGTTTCTTCTTCAGGACAAAATCGGTTTCATACCAGATCGTTCCGGAATAATGGCGGATGTCAAAGTTCTCATTCCGGGTGAGATCTTCAAGCTGCGTAAATACTTGGGGCGTAGCCGGTCCACGACGCTTCGCCTCGAAAGAGACTTTCCAGGGAGCATCCAGCCGGACGAGAGTTTGCGGAGCCGGATAGTTGAGCTGCAAATCCGTTCCCTCCGGCTTCTGTGCCGGCTTGCGGAAGACAATGAGAGCGCTTTCGTAGGGGTGCAGTTTCAGCGGGACAACCGTTCCCGTAGCCGTCTGCCGGTAAGCCGGAAGCGGACGGATACGGCCTGTCATGGCATCCCATAATTCCGGTTGCCGCGAACGGACGCGCAGTTCGGGACTGATCTCTATCGTCTCCTCTTTCTGGTTGGAGATAAAATAGATCTCCGTATCTCCTGCCGAACGGTGCCCATAAAGAACCGGTGCATCTGCCGGCAATCCGCAGTCGGGTACACATCCGATGTGTTGCAAAGCCTCTGCCATGCTCATTCCATACAGCAATTCACCTTTTCCTCTTTTGATCGCCTTCACGTTTTGTCCGTCCAGGCCGCCCCAAAGTTCATCGGCCATCGCTTTGACCTGGCGGTCAGCCCTACCGTAATGCTGCATGCTGGGCGAACGCTGCGGAGCAGGTCCCAGGACGACGGCGCCGTCTTCAACCAGTCTCTTTATCTTGCCAAGCAGTTCGGGACGCATCGTTTCCAGCTTGGGAAGGACCAGGATGCGGTATTGGGTACCGTGAGGCAATGTCAGCAAGCCGTCTTTGACAAAGAGATCGCGCTCGATGACTTCGGCATTGATATAGTCGAACTGATACCCTTTGGGTAACTCCGGCTCGGTGATTCCGGTCATCTTGGGCGCATCTTCCCCGATAAAATAGGCAACATCGGCTATGTTCAATCCTTGTTGCAGCATATAGTTGACACGTTTCAGATAGGAGGTGAACAGATCCATCTGCGGATACCAGGTGTTCAGCCTGTTGAACTCGCTGCTGAACCAGGCGTTTACACCCGGCTCTCGTTCTTCCGTCGGTTGCGAGATATAGACGTGCAGCAACGTATTGTTGATCCCTTCCGTAAAGAAACGGTCGCCCCGTTGCTTCATCATAGCCGGATAACAGCTGAAAGGCGTTCCTCCGCTGGTAAAAGACTCGGCGGAAATCTTCTGCTTCCCATATATATGACCGCAGGACGAAGCGGCCCGGTTTTCGATATTCCCTAAATCGCCGAAGCTCCAGAACTCGCCGCCGATCTCATCCGACTGCCCGCCGTATTGCAGGAACTCGCCGGGGAAGCCCCAATGCCCGTAGTTCTCCAGCCAGGTTGTCAGGCCATACTTATGGCAGACATCACGCAAACCGCCCACATAGTCATAAGCGATCTTATCCGCAATCAGGCGCCGGACATCCCAGAGGAAGCGGTCGGACTGATCCTGGCTCTTAACCACATAACCTTCATAGGCAGGGAGGAAAGGCAGCGGATCGTAACCGTAGCGCTCTTGAAACTCACGCAGGAAGTCATCCGTAAAGTTCTGTCCGCCCGTCTCGTAACTGTCCTGTACGACTACTTTCCAGCACTTACGGTCTTCCGCCGGGATGCGGCGGTATATTTCACCCATATAAGCCTCAAAGTGTGTTTCTATATGTTTACGGCTCATCTTGTCTGTCTCCAGTCCGGTTGCTTCGGGATCGGCAGGACTGTTGGTGACGCCTGTCGGCAACATACCGGTGCGCAGGATCGTCCAATCGCCTGCCGGAGCTTTCCAGACCAGGCGATCACCTTGCAGGCAGGAAGATATATCCAATACCTGATCCGGATCGACCGTCAGGCCGGGTTCGTCCACCTCCGGCTGTACCGGCCACTGATATTCGTGCCAGTAGGGAAGCGGTGTCTGGAACATCTTGGCCAATGTCTTTTCCGGATAGCGTTCCACGGCCGGGCTGGAAGAAAAGACCACCTCGCTCAAACCGCTCCCGGGAGTCACCCCGCTCAATTCCAGGCGGAACTCGCCGGCGGTTGTAGCCGGGACAGACACCACAACCGGTGCATAGGGGTCAAAGCCCACATTCGGGTTGGCATTGAAACGGTCGATCTTAAATTCGGCCATCGTCCGGAAAACGCCGTTCTCCTTCACCTGTAACCGCGCCATACTCTGGATCGGCTGATGCGCAGGATAGATCTGCAAACTACGCAGGGTAAACGGTTTGTCTGCCTGAAAGTCGATTGTGACGGGCTGATCGTTTTTCTCCGTGAAAAGCAAAGCCGTCTCCTTATCGCCGTCCAGTAATCCGGAGAGGTTCTGCAAAGCGGGGGAAGATGAGACTTTCGTGTTTGAAACAGATAGACGGGAAGCATTCTTACCGACAGACGGGAAAGCGATCACCTTCACATCCTGGAAGTCTTTATCGGGTTTTGCCAAAATGACTTCGACCTGCTTGCCGCCGCTCACCTCCGCCTTCACCGAGGCAAGGTAGCGCATCGCCTGTTCCGGTTTCACCCAGGGCCCACCGGACTGGCTCCAACCGGGCGAGTTGAAAATACCGATCTCTATGCCCAGTTCGGTTGCTGTTTTCAGGGCAGCATGAAGCACTTTCCACCATTCCTCGCTACCGAAAGGGATCGTCTTATAAGGTGTCTTCACCTCTTCGAGCCCGATATTCCCGATAAAAGCCCGGTTAATCCCGGCCTCCTTCATCGAATATAAGTCTTTTCTTACTCCTTCTTCCGAGATATTTCCCGAGATCCAATACCAGTAAACGGAAGTCTGCACCTCTTCCGACGGGTTCATAAAACCGCTCTCGAGCGCACTCTTATCCTGTGCGCTCCCCACGGCAGGGGCCAACAGCGAAAGACAAAGCAATGTTTTAAGCAGAGGTTTTCTCATGGTCTGTTTCTTTTTTAAGATTCCGGAGGTAAAAGTAGCAAGATTAATTAGTGCTCCTGTTTTCTATATTGATTTATATCTTTTCAAAAATGCTTTTTTGTATTTCTTCCGGGAAACATGTTAAAAGAGACAATAACCCTCTATTCGGTTGTTTTTCTATTTCATCCGAAATTCCGGTTCATTTTGGATTGACCCTTTTCACTGTTTTAGCCATTTTGTTTAACAACGAACGGAATGGGGTGCCGAAGTCGTTCCTAAACGCATTCTTTTTGATTGCCGGGAGCTGGGAATGCCGTCAAAGTGATAAACCTTAACTCCCGGAGAATCGAATATTTCCGGACAAAGACGAACCGTGGTCCCAAATATTCAAAGGAGATTTCAGGGCTTTTTGGGCATGAAGACGGTCCTCTTTCCAATTGCGACCGTCCTAATCGCCACGACGACCGTCCTAATCGCCACGATGACCGTCCTGATCGCTGCAAGGTGCCGAGTACATCACCTATCAGGACGGTCGTGGTGGCAAAGAAGACGGCCGTAATGGCGGAAAATTCTCAAAAAAGAGAGAAAAGTCCTTTTTTGACACCTAAAAAGCGGATTAACTTTTATTTTATTTTGGATCCCTTTTGCCTCGAAAAAATACGTTTTATACGATAAGCTCATATAAAAGCAGTCATAAAGATAGTGTCATTTTGATTATTGACTCTCGGAATATGCAATCCGGAATGCTTGATCTGCCAATCTCTCCCCTATAGCTTTTTTGTTTCTCGGATGTACGTCATATGGATCACCTATATCCAGCGAATAGACCATTCCAGTATTTGGCAATGTAACATTTTGTTTCTCCCGGAACGATTGCTGAATTGAAGCATCTCCCCAATCCGGTCCTGGTAACAGGGATATTTGTACATATAAAAATGGCATGTCTTTCTTTTTCCATTGGTTACGCCAATCCAAGATTAAGGATTTAAACAACTCTGCATATAGTTCCGGTTCCCAAATATCGTTTTCTCCCTGATACCAGATAACGCCTTTTATATTATATCCCAGACAGGGATGTACCATCCCGTTGAATAAAGCACCGGGATAATTTTGATATTCAGGTTTAGGCTTCGGAATAGAGTCTTGTATTGTCATCAACCATTCTCCGGATAACGCTGTCTTATATCCGGAATCTCTTGTTGAAATTGAAAAAAGTTTTTTCTCCCCTTCCACAGAAGGAGAGCCGAAAGGCTGTGCCAGACGAACAAGCAAATCATTCTTTCCCGGGAAAATACAGGATTTCGGAATAAGAGAAATAGCAGGTTCCGGATACATATATTCTCCGACTTCTCTTCCATTAAAAAAAACGAGGCTTTGCCTGTTTAATAAACCTAACGATAACAAAAGTGGCTCCTTTGCGTATGACTCCGGTATATCAATCTCTCTTTTTAGCCAAACAACTTCAGATAATATTGAATTCACTGTATCTAAATCCACTGGTGTCCAATCTATTGCCGGTAAGCTACTGATTTTCTCGACTTGCCCTTGACGAGGGATCGAAATCAAGCATCGACGTTGCTGGTTATCATGGAGTGCCTCCATGACCTCACCACGATCCAGAATAGGCGGAGTTCCTGTAAAATTCAATGAATCTTTAAATTTCTCCAACACCTTTCGGCTTTCCCATGTCCGGATCGATGTTCCGGCCCATGAACAGTTGACAATACCAATCGGAACCAACAGCTTTTTATATAATGCTTTAGCAAAAAACCAGGCTGTAGAAGAAAAATAACGTAAGTTCTCCTGATTTGATATTTTCCATTCTTTTTCAGGCACATCGTCTACTGTTTCCGATGCGGGGTATTTCGGAACAGTAAACAACCTGATTTCCGGGTAATTCGAATCGGCTAATTCTTCTTCGCTTCTATATATATTGGAATTGGGTAACCATTTCCATCCCTCAATCGGATGTTCCATATTCGACTGTCCGGAAGCAAACCAAACATCTCCCACCAGTACATTTTTAAAATCCAAACGATCTTGTTTCGTTTGCACTTCAAACAAATAAGGGCCTCCGGCTTTTTCTGCCGGCAATTTGACAGCCCATCGTCCATCCGTATTTGTACGGCAGGAGACTGTTGAGTTATGAAAAGTCACGAATACCTTATCACCCGGATCAGCTTCTCCCTGCACAAGGATCGGTTCGTTTCGTTGCAGGACCATATTGTCCGAAAACAAACCGAACACCCGGAGCTTGCAAAAAGTAGGCTCCGAGTATCCTATAACGATGAAAAAAAGAAACAATAGTCTATTCACCATACTGCTATCAATTCGCCGGTCACATCCGTAAACTCGTAATAAGTCCCGGCATAATCCGAACCTTTCTTTAATTCCAAAGAAGGCTTGTTATAAGGATAACCGACATTATTTACAACTTTAAAATTAGCATCGTCCGCTCCCGGATAGATTCTTACAGTTGCCTGCTTCAAACCATCCACTCCAATCCTGCGTTTCACTTTCCATTCGACTGGTGCCACTTCATAGCAGGAAACAATACCTTCATTCTGCTTTACAAAGACCCGGCATTCTTCCTGATAGGATTTAGGCATGCGATAGTGGGCAATCCCATTTCTCAATTCCGTTTCATATCCGGTAAAAACGGGAGCTCCTTGCGGGAATAGCCACTGTTGTTCAATGGTTTGATTAGGAGTGAATCCGGAAAAATAAAAGGCATTATCATTTCTGGAAATGCAATTGATCGGATTCTTCAGATCAGCTTTCAACTTGTCAAAATGAATGCTGTATCCCATATTATCCAGAGAGTATCTTAATAAGGAAGATCCATTAAACCACTGATTAGGATTGTCTGGTGTCAAAAGATGGCCGCCACGATAAGTTGCAGAATTCGTCCCACGTAAATAAACAACCATTCCACCATCCCATTCTTTCTTTTGCCTCTGTACAGCAATATCCCTTTTTTGATTCCCTGAAAAAGCCCGGGCCAGAATTTTTGTGGCCGGATCCGTGTTGTTATCTACAATCGTTTCGATGCCACCACCAGACATATCTGCATTATGCTTCAGAATATCGGAACCGGGAACTCTCACCTGGTCGGATTTCAGTTCAAGCGCTACTTTCATCTCTCCGGAGATTGGTTCAACGATCTTGATATTCAGAAAATCAAGAAATTTCTGACTGGCATGTGAAGAAGGACCATATACAAATAATTTTCCTCCGTTTTCCACAAACTTCATCAGTTGCTTTTCCATTTCGGAGCCGGTGTCGGGTACAATCGAGACTAAAACCGATTCGTCGAAAGTCTTTTTATCTTTCTTCATCAGTTTTGTAAAATTGCCGCTGGACACAACCGTATTCATCGGGAATCCGTCATTAATAGCTTGCTGGATAAACCAATCTCCATAATAGATTTCTTCCACCCGTTCCGGTTGCTTATGCGCCCAATCATGATACTCATCAAAAGGATATACCCAAACGATCAAACCAGGTTGATCCGGAGATGTTCGGCGCCCCTGCAAAATATGAGGGATTACTTCGGATGGAACTTGTTCCGGCATATTTCCATAGGAATCATCAATCGTCAGGAATGTAAGGTGAGTCGGCAATTTAACATGCCCTTCGCCGTCTATACGGGCGACGACCATCGGCAGATAAATATCATGCGCCTCTCTTCCGTAACGATCCAACCAAGGGCTATTTGCCCACCAAGGATCATGTGTGTAATATCTGAACAGATAACGGTCGTCCGGTAGTTCTGATATGCGGGACATATATCCTGCCAATTCTAACCCAAAATTCCCATCCAACGCAGCCCATGGAGAATTTGGCGGTGGAAGCATATTAAAACCACCATTATAAATGGCTTTTAAATCGACCCCGTCTTTTGCAAGGTCGGCCCCGACTGAAATATTAGTCCCGCGTGTCTCTATTCGAAACTCGGGGCATTCCGTTCTGAACTTTGTCCAGAAATCAATAATCTTTTCACGGGTATCATTCAACTTTTCAGGATGAAATTGCTTACCGTCAAACACAGCACCTGTTGCACTCCAGGTTTCCATGCCAAAACCTAATCCGTTAGACAGCCACAGAAAATCAAATCCCATATCCGTCAGAAAATGCTGGCTCTGTCTTCCAAAGAATGTACCGAACGGTGTTCCCTGAGGAATCCCGGAAGGGAACCCTGCATAATGTTCTTTGTCTTCATTCAAAGTAGCATAACAGCAAACGAATGTTTTTGCCCCCATTGTATTTCCCATACAAATCTCGGGATGCTTTTTATATTTGAATTCTGATTTGGCAAATTCAGGTCCCGGATCGAATGTTTCGCCGATACGGACAGTCTTACCAGTCAACAGTTCTCCTTGTTTTTTCAGAGCGGACACTATATATTTCAGATCTCCGTATGTGTATTGAGGAGGATTGGGTATATAATCGTATGCCCGCTGATGCAAACTTAGCTCTTTCGGACCGGAATTCACCTCGTGTTCCGTATTCGGATTTCCCACATACTGTGCCCATTCCAAACGTTGATTCTTTTTGCCGGTATAGTTCAGTATTTCTGAACCATCCGCCGTCCATAGCATGATAGAAACAGTATCTGCATGCCTCAACAACGGAGTCCATTGCAAAAAGACATCCCGGCAAACCTGATCTATCGAATCTTTATTATTCACCTTGAAAGGTTTCAGTGACATTTCAAGAGTGATGTTGTTGAAAGGCTGTATCCTTTTATCAAGATCACTTTTATCTCTAAACGTATCACTGTTTGGCATGTTTTTACTGCATGAAGAGAGTAAAAACAAGAATGAAGCGAATAATAATATTACTTTTTTCATGTTCATCCGTTTTTATTGGAATAATTTATCATCAATATCCAGGATTCTGTTTCAAATCCGGATCAATATCAATTTGCCCTTGTGGTATCGGCAAAAACAATTTATATGCTTCCACGGTGAAAGCCAACCCTCTATTTTTAAAGTCTTCATTCAGGACTTCCAGAGTCCGTCCGGTTCTCATTAAATCAAACCAGCGATGTCCCTCAAAACAAAATTCCCACTGTCTTTCTCTTTCCAATGCCGAGCGCAATCCGTCTTGAGATAATCCTGCCAAATCTTCTACGCCTGCACGTTGCCTTACCTGATTGATGTAAGGTAACGCTTCATTCGTTTTGCCTGATTCATTTAGGGCTTCCGCATACATAAGCAACACATCCGCATAGCGGAACAAAGTAAAGTTTACCCCACAGTCGCTTGTTGTCGTAGCGGAATAATCCACAAACTTCTTACAAAAATAATAATCGGAAGTCGTGCCGTCCTTCATTGGCAATTTATTACCCAAAGCTGCATCTCTTCTTAGGTCACCTTCTGTATATGAGTCATATAAAAATTTACTCGGGACACATCTTCCTCCACCCAATATGCCACCAATAAAGACATCCATATTTACTACATTCGGATAAAAATGATGCGCAAAATTAGATCCTTCGCCTTGATTACCTGAGGCAAATTCTATTTCTAATATCGATTCTGATTTGTCATCGTTCCCTTCGGAAAAGAGTGAGCCGTAATCTTGTTCCAAAGAATAGACATGCATATCTATCACCTCTTTCAGTTTCTCTGCTGATTTCTCATATTCATGCCTTGTCAAATAGACTTTACCCAACAGCGTTTTTACAGCACCAATCGATACTTTCCCTTTATTTTTAGGGACATCTGTTGTTAGCAGGCTTTCCGCATCTGTCAAATCCTGGATAATCAATTGATAAACTTGCTCTACAGGTTTCCGGCTAAAATCATAGTCTGCAATTTGATTCGGACTTGAGAATTCCAACTCTGTTATAGAAACATCACCGAACAGTTGGACTAATTGGAAATAAGCTAACGCACGGATAAATTTACATTCACCCTGCATCTTTGGCTTTGAGCCGAAATCAAATTTGGATAGGCGATTTAAAATACCATTTGCACGACTTATCATTCCATACGAGTTACTCCAGTAAGTGCTTACATAAGGATTTGTCGCTGATAAATTCAAATAATCGAATCCGGTCACGGCTGTTTCCGCGTTAGCCAATTGAAAAACAGCATTATCCGTAGCCAATTCATTTACCCAGATTAGATTCTGCCCATAATTTTGTAGACCGGAGTATAACCCGACGATAGCTGTTTCAAAATCTGATTCATTCTGATAAAAACCTAATTCATTCATCTGATATTCAGGCTTCAATGTCAAGAAATCAGAACAAGACATTGTACACATTGATATTAACAAAAGATGAAAATATCTTATTACTCTATTTTTCATAATCTTTATTTTAAACAATTATTAAAAAGCGACCTTTACACCTAACGTGTATGTTCTTGGAGTAGGATAGACACCACCATCTATCCCGGCAGAAGTCACAGAATCGCCAGATTGACTGGCTTCGGGGTCATAACCCGGATAATCTGTAAATGTATATACATTGGATATATTGAAATAGGCATTCAATCCCTTCAGCCCTATTCTCTGTGTTATTGCTCCGGGGAAATCGTACGATAATGTGATATCTTTGATACGTACGTAGGAAGCGTCAAACAAATATCTGGAACTGGCGGTCATTCCCAATGCATAATCGGAACGTATCGCTCTCGGGATATATCCGTTACCCGGCTCTTCCGGTGATTTCCAGCGTTCATTGACAATCGCTAACTGATTCTGTACCCCCGCACTGTTTAAGAGAGTCTCTCCGGCTCCAAAATAAGTCTTCCCGCCATGTGAGCCATTGACAAATACACTTAAACTTAAGTTCTTCCATCTAAACTCATTGTTTAGTCCCCAGGTAAAATCAGGGAAGGGAGAACCAACAATTGTTTTATCCGCAGTTGTAATTTTACCATCGCCGTCAACATCTTCAAACTTCAAATCACCAGGTTTCGTATTTGGACTATAAACAGGGCCTTTTGCAACATCGGCTTCATCTTTAAAGACCCCTACGACATGCATCATGTAAAAACTGGAAATAGGTTGCCCTACCTCTGTTATGAATTTGTCGGAAACGATCCGCCCATCTTCCGTTGCAAGTTTCTTTACTTTATTGCGATTGGCACTAATATTAAAGGCTGTTGACCAAGAGAAGTTTTTCGTATCTATATTTACCGTATTTAAAGCAAATTCAAACCCTTTATTTTCAATTTCACCTACATTCTGCATCGCACTTCCGAAGCCGGAGGCAGCGGGAAGGTTTACACTTAGCAATAAATCCGTTTTCAGATTATAGTACCAGTCTGCAACAACAGAAACACGATTATTAAATAAACCGAAATCTATACCAATATCTGTTTGTTTGGATTTTTCCCAAGTCAATTCATCATTAGCCAACGTACTGGGAGCCAATCCTGGCAATATTTTATTTGCATCTACATAATTAGATACGGATAATAATGCGATTTGGTTATAGTTACCGATACTGTTGTTTCCGGCAACTCCGTAGCTGGCTCTTAACTTTAAATCGGATAGTGCCCTTATCTCTTTCATAAAAGGCTCTTCTGAGATACGGTAACCGACCGATACGGACGGGAAAGTTCCCCATTTCTGGTTTGCTCCAAATCTGGAACTTCCATCTCTGCGGACAGTTGCTGTCAGCATATACTTATTGTCATAAGCATAGTTCGCTCTTGCCAATAAAGAGACCATGGACCATTCGGATTTCAGATGTGTACCCGAGTTGATCGTGCCTGCAGACAAATAGTGTATATAATCGGTCGGGAAGTCGGTTGCTCCGGCAGATAATTGATTATAAGTATCTTTCTGTACCGTTAAGCCTGCAACGACATTCAAATCATGTTTGTTGTTAAAATTCTTTTTATACGTCAGGGTGTTTTCATTCAACCAGTTTAATCCTTTTTTATCTATGGAAGAAGCCGTTGCCGGACTGGATTTATCGGCATATGTTCCAATTAATGAAGATTTCCATAAGTTTATTTGATTCAGATTAAACTTTAGACCGAAAGATGTTTTGAAGTTCAGTCCCGGTATAAATTCATAATCTAAATAGTTATTCACTATAAAATCTTTCATGTCTCTCTTATCCGAGAAATTTTCCGCAATAAATAACGGATTTTCCACAGGGGCTCCCATCGGATCATCAAACTCAGAATTGTAACTTCCGTCTTCTGCATAAACAGGCATGCCCGGATTTAATGCTAATGCGCACTGAATCATTCCTCTTAATCCTAAGTGCCCCTCTGTTCGTGCAAAGTCTCCATATCCATATGAACCGGCGAGATTAGTCCCGAATTTTAACCGTCTTGTCAATTGTGCTTCTATATTTGAACGGACATTAAAACGTTGGAAATCGGAACCGATTACAATACCTTTCTGATCAAAAAAGCCCAATGACACCATATATTTTATGTTTTCAGTTCCTCCTGTTGCAGAAACCTGATAATTCTGGACTGAGGCTAACCGGAATATTACATCTTGCCAATCTGTCCCATCATTTGAAATAGAGGCTGGATTACGATATTCAGGTCTTACCCATGCATTTGAAGTTCTGACATCATTCGGATCACTGGCCTTGCCGCCTGCATAAATCCAGGCATTATCCCTTCCCTCTGCAACAAACTCTGCATATTCCCGGGGTGTCAGCAATTCTAATTTGTTGGCAACTTGTTGTACTCCAAAGGATGCATTTACATTTATGGTAGTTTTTCCTGTTTTCCCTTTTTTTGTTGTAATTAAGACAACTCCGTTTGCACCTCGAGAACCGTAAATAGCTGTGGCTGATGCATCTTTCAAAATCTCTATAGATTCGATATCAGAAGGGTTAATCGTACTCAGTGGATTAATCTTTTCCGTTGTCGCATTTGCCATTCCGCTTGAAGAGTAGCTACTATTAGAGAAATTAGACAAATCGGAACCTCCACCTCCTGTTCCGATAGGGAATCCGTCTATTACATATAAGGGGGAATTAGATCCGGTGATAGAGCTGATGCCGCGAACCATGATGTTAATATTCCCTCCCGGTGCTCCGGTCGTTTGTGAGATTTGTACACCTGCCACTTTCCCCTGCAGTGACTGGTCAAAACTTAATGCCGGAGTTTTCCCCAGGTCTTCGCTATTCACAGAAGCAATAGCACCCGTCAAATCTTTTTTCCTTTGTGTACCATATCCGACAACCACAACTTCGTCAAGTGCTTTTATATCTTCTTTCAATATAATGTTGATAACAGTTTTAGTCCCAACAGGGAGCTCCTGTGATTCATATCCAATAAAAGAAAATACAAGTACAGGATTCTCTGTCGTCAAATTTAAAATATACTGTCCTTCGACATCCGTAATGATTCCGTTTGTCGTGCCTTTTTCAATTACATTTACACCTGCAATACCATAACCATCCGTACCGGTTACTTTCCCTTTCACCGTACTGGGGGAAGCATAAGCTATTACTATACCATAAAGAGCAAAACAAATCGATAAAGCCAAACGGATTAATTGCCGTTGACCGATTTGTAAAGCGCCAGTCATTTGAAACTGTTTTTCCATGATTCTCAGATTTAAATTGAAATAGTTTTTAATTAATTGATATAATCTTATATTCAAGATTCAGATATTTAGCAACCTTTCCCAAAGTTGCCGCATGATGCCCGATACCTAACGCAAAATGATGTGTAGGCCCTTCACTAATCCACCTTTTCAAAAAGGTCCGTACATCCGGTTGAAAGAAACCTCGTGTATTTGTATTTCCTGTGGGAGGAATAGGACCGCTTACAGACTCGCCCTCCGCAATAATAAATTTGAATTTTCCATCGTATGTTGAATTTATTGACAATAATGTAATCGGCCCTTCTTTAATTTTGAATTCCACGCCTGCTCCATTACCCGGTTTCCCGTGATATTTTTTCAAACTTCTCAAGACGGGTTTACCTTCGGCTATCGAAATATTATGTGGCCCGTCGTGGCCGACCAGCACAAAACCATCCGTAAAATCGATCGGATGGAACTCGGCAAAACTACCGCCGATCCCTAACCGGTCCATAATCATTAATGCGATCAATGTTTTCAAGTCAGACTCGCCGCACATTGGAATATGCCTCGCTGTTAATAAAGAATTACCCACGATCAAATTAGACATTAGCTGGCGGATGAGGCTATCTTCTGCACCGTCATAATAATAAGCTAAACCATCCAGTTCGTTACCATCGACAAACTGATCCAGTGCAAGGCTGGCTTTTGCCGCAAGCATCAAGTCCTCTTCTCTCAATTTCATCGAAATCGGATCTGAAATCGGATCCGGAGTATCAAAGAAATCAAGGATGCAAACTTCTTTCTTTTTCACTTCTTCATCCGAAAAACCTTCCATTTGCTGCAGCAGCTCATTCGGCTCATAAAAAATAACGTGGGAGCCGAAGAATGTGGTTAACATAGTCGGGTCCGTATTCATATCCATCATGGAATTAAGGGGATGTCCTATATATCCTAACTTTGCATTCTTCAGGCTGTGCAATACCTTTGCGATCTGGCAATATTCATAAATTTCCTTATCCACAAATGGATCATCATACAAATTCCCGATAATTGTTTCCGGAATCGGTTTCCCTAACCGGGCTGCGACTCCGGTAAATTCCGGCAAAGCGCAAATATCATCGTTCAATAATTGCATATAAGTAGTCGCTTGCTTATAATCCAATGCTTTCAGTGGTTGTAATGCAACCAATACAATAGGACACTGTACCGATCGGACAATCACACCGAAAGTTCCAGATGTTGCATAAGTCAACATATCACAGAATAGAAAGTCCAGATCTGCTGCCACAATTTCCTTCACTTTATTATAGGCGACAACAGGAGAATCGATCATACCAAAACAAGTAATATCTATACCTTCTTCTGGTATCTTACGAATGAATTCTGCCTCTTTCGCCAGAAGTTCTTTCAATAAGCCGGGAAACTGTGACCAATACTTATCATATCCGACACTAAAGACACCGATACGTGCTTTCCCCTTCTTCTTTTTTTTACTGGTATTCATATTAACGCATATTTATTTTTTAATTAACGCACTATGTTGCTTTAGATACAGTTATATGTATGAAACACGACTTATTCTATTTATTTCCCGACATTGGTACGGAGACCATGCAGGAAGAAAAGAAAAATAAGAAAAGCTACCGGATACATAATCCCGGAATAAACCCATAAAGGAGTATATGTATAATTGGCAATCACCAATCCCATAAGTGGATTCACTATAAAAGATGAAATCGCCCCTGCCGTACCGGATAATCCTACAACAGTAGATGATTTGTTTATTCCAAAAACATCGCCGATTGAAGTGATATAGTTTGTAATCCAAATGCCATGGGCAAAGAAAGCTAATGACATAACGATTATGATCAATGTGGATGAATCCAATATTCCTACTAATAAAACAGGAAAGGTCAAAGTCGCAGCAAGACCCATAGATATCTTTCGTGCCCGGTTTGTATTCCCTGTCCTTTGCTGGATTTTATCAGAAAGCCAACCTCCTATTACATTTGCTATTCCTAATGCTAAAAATGGAATCCATAAGATGTTACCGATCAAATCCAGGGACAGGCCTTTGGACTCATTTAAGTACTTGGGTATCCAAAACATGTAAAAATAGAAAATCGGGTCCAACAAAAAACGGATCAGAATAAATAAAAGAGCATCTCTGTTTTTTAGTAATTCTATAAAATCGGATGTCTTCAATGAAGGAGAAGCGGCTTTGGGCTTGATATTTCGATCGTTGGCATGTCTGCTCGTTATCCGTAGCCAAAATAACACCCATATCAATCCTAAAATTCCACTAATTAGAAAAAGTACACGCCAGTTCGTATAATTCAAGGTGAAAGCACAAAGCGGAACCGCCACTACCGCCCCTATTGCCGAACCCCCGATCGCTATCCCATTGGCTATAGCATGTTTCTGTTTGGGAACCCATTCTATTACAGCTTTTATAGCTCCTGGAAAACAGCCACCTTCACCTATCCCCAACAGAAAACGAAATAATCCAAAATGAAATGCGTTCGTTGAAAGCGCATGCAAAGCCGTTGCTAAAGACCAGAAACCGACAGAAAATGCTAATCCTAACCGGCTTCCATATTTATCGATCAACACACCTCCCAATGTAAACATAACTGCGTAACTGATCAGAAAGCCTGAATTGATAAAGCCATATTCTGTATCGGTGATATGTAAATCGTCTTTTATCTGGATGATAGAGATCGACAATACCTGACGATCCATAAAGCTCAATGCTGTCGCAAATAACAGCATTAGTGAAACAATCCAAAATATTCTCCTTTTCTTCATGATATACTTAACGCACTAAGATGATTGTTTCGCAAATATAGATACTATTATTTAAAAAACAAGTTTTATATAGTTTTTTTTGAAAAATAATTGGAGACAAGATAAAACATTGTACCTTTGCAATATAGAAATCACATTGAAAAGAGACGAATGTTAGTGCATAAAGCTCTTTTCAGCATAAACATCTAAAAGGAATATGAAAAGCAGTTGTCCTAAATATCTTGAGATAAGTAAAGCGATAATAGCAAAAATAGAAGCCGGGGAACTATCGCCGGGCGATAAAGTCCCTTCGGAAAATGAACTTATCAATATGTATAAGATAAGCAATACTACCGCCAGAAAAAGTCTTTTAGAAGTAGAATTACAAGGTTGGGCCAGCCGGATCAAGGGAAAAGGAACATTTGTTTTGAATCGTTCTGAAGACAAACACCTCACCCGTATATTGGGTTCTTTCCATGCTATAAAGGAAAGTTTTAACGACAACTTGATAAAAGAAGGTTTCACACCTAAGAATGTGACACTTGAAAAGACAATTATCGACAGCGGAATATCTATTAATATCAATGGGAAAAACTATATCATCGAGGGTGATGTGCTCAAAATACGCAGACTACGATATGCTGATGATTTGTTGTTGAAAGATGAAACCCGGTATGTATCTATGGCTCTTTGCCCTAAAATCAATATGATGGAATTAAATCAGGCTTTCGTGAAGATATACGAAGACAAATATCGGTTGAAGTTAGATAGCGTGCAAAGAACATTGAGTACGACTGTTACCTATCCGGAAGAAGAGAACAATTACTTTGAGAACGCTCTCCCTCTCTCCATATTCATTTTAGACAGTGCGGTGATCTGCGAGAACCAAAAAGTAGTGGAAATAGAACATTCTTTGTACAGAGGTGATAAATATAAATTCTCCATTCATACAAAACCGCAATTAATCAGCGAAAAGAAATAGCCAGTCATTTCCTCACTTTCAAACTTTTATTATCTTTGCCAATAATTGTAGGGAAACAAACAGCAAAGAATCTCAAAATCAATAGACATTCATGGCGACAAAACACCTTTATTGGTTCTTGATAATACTGCTTTGCGCAGTAACATCTTGTAAAACGACACAACAAATATCACAACAACCGGCTGGCAAAGAAGCAAAGCGGGAGTTCCGCGGAGCTTGGATACAAACGGCTTTTCAGGGGGAATATAAGGATATGACTCCCGCACAGATGCGGAAGGACTTCGTCCGCAAACTCAACTACCTGCAGAAATGCGGGATCAACGCCATCATCTTCCAGGTACGCCCGGAAGCCGACGCTTTCTATAAATCGGATATAGAACCCTGGAGCCGCTTCTACACCGGACAGCAAGGGCTTGCACCGGCCGGGAACTTTGACGTGATGGCTTTCCTGATCGAAGAATGCCACAAGCGGAATATGGAGTTTCACGCCTGGCTGAACCCCTACCGGGCAAGCACGGCCGGAAATACCCGTTTTGCCGATTCACATATATACAATAAGCATCCCGAATGGTTTGTGACCTATAATAAGCAGATATTATTCGACCCGGGACTACCGGAAAGCCGGCAGTTTATCTGTCGTGTCGTGCGCGACATCGTGAGCCGTTACGATGTAGACGCCATTCACATGGACGACTATTTCTATCCCTACCCGGCGGCCGGCATGCCTTTCCCGGATGATAAGAGTTTCCGGAAATACGGCTTGAATAAAGGCTATACGGCTGCACAGCGCGGAGACTGGCGAAGGGAGAACGTGAACACGCTGATCCGCGAAATCAAACGGACCATCCTGCTGGCCAAGCCATGGGTGCGCTTCGGCATCAGCCCGTTCGGAATCTACCGCAATAAAAAGAGTACACCCGACGGTTCGGGCAGCGAAACGAACGGCCTGCAGAACTACGACGACCTGTATGCCGACGTCACACGCTGGGTGAAAGAAGGCTGGATCGATTACAACATTCCACAGATATATTGGGAGATCGGACACCCCGCAGCCGACTATATCACCCTCGTCAAATGGTGGGACAAGAATGCCAACGGCGGACATCTGTACATCGGACAGGACGTTGCCCGTACCATGAAAGCCGGACAGCTGACACGTAAGATGCGTTACGAACGCGCCCTGCCTCACATCAGCGGAAACTGTTTTTGGCCTGCAAACGAGATCCTCTGGAACAACCAGGGCGTGGCCGACAGCCTGAAACGCAACTACCACCGTTATCCGGCGCTGATCCCGGCTTATACCCACATGCACAATCGCGCCCCGCAGGAGGTACGGAAACTGAAAACGGAATGGACGGCACAGGGCTACCTGCTGCACTGGCAGGCGGAACAGAGCAAAACCAATCCGGAGCTGGCAAGCTATTTCGTCATCTATCGTTTTGAAGATAAGGAACCGGTCGACCTCGGCGATCCGTCAAAGATAGTAACCATCACACGGGAAACAAGTTATCTGTTGCCTTACGACAATGGGAAACGCAAATACCGTTATGTCGTTACAGCCGTAGACCGTTTCCACAACGAGAACCAGGGTAAAAGTAAAAAGGTCAAACTCTAAATCCGGACACATATGTCTGATTTCATTTGTCAGAAATATACTGACTGTTCTTCTTGTTCCCTCTACCAGAAGCAACTGTTCAAGTACCGTTCTTACTTCAAAGGTATGATAATCCCGAAGGAGCGGTGCTCGCAGAACACGATCTATTTTCTGATCAGCGGACGCGTGCAGGTAAATAGCGAAGAACATCCCGGCACCGTGTTCCATGACGGACAGTTCATCATGCAGCCGATCGGTTCGCGTGTGGAATTCCGCATACTGGAACAGACGGAATGTATCCTTTATCTGTTCGAGACTCCAAAGAGTATCTGTACCGAACGTTATAACCGGGGACTGGAACTAGCAAAAGAATCTCCCATGGAACCGATCGTGATGGAGATGTGCTTTCCCCTGCGCCTTTTCATCAACGGGTTGAAAATGTATCTCAACAACGACCTCCTGTGTGCCGAACTTCTGAAGGCTAAACAGACAGAGTTGTATTTCCTGCTCAACTGCTATTACACGATCAAGGAGATAGCGGCTTTTTATGCACCTATATATAGGTATAGTAAAACATTCCGTTACTTCGTCATGCAAAACTACCTGAAAGCAAAAGACGTGGAGTCTTTTGCACAATTAGGGGGGTATAGTACCCCCACCTTCCGCCGTCTTTTCAAAGACACTTTCGGCGAACCTGCTTACCAGTGGATGGTCAAGAAGAAGTGCCAGGATATACAGAGCGACCTGATCACCACTGACATCAGCATTTCCGAGATCTGCTACAAGTATGGATTCGAGTCATTATCCAACTTCTCCCACTTCTGCCGGGCTAATTTCGGCAAATCTCCACGTGCAATTCGCAACGAAAGGGGAGAAAACCTATAAAAATCAACATATATCGCAAGTTTTGCAACTCTTTGATCAGAAAAAACAATTCAACCGATCCATAATCCCTGTACATTTGCATCATAACAACAAGTAAGTTTTGATTATCAAAGTATTTTTGAAGCAAATGGACATTCGGAATTACATAGAGACAGGTATTGCCTGTATGGTCTGCTGTTTAATCGTCACACTGGTTAAGTGCAGCACGAACGAAACTCCGGATGTAGAAGAACAAGGTAATGTTGAGTATTCCTTCAAATGGGATAGTCTGCTGAAAAGATTCCCGGTTCCGGAACGGCTCCGGTATTGTTTCTATCCCACAGACGGAGGCTCGATGATTCAAATGGACGATGATGCGGACGGATTGCGCTTCTCTTTACCGCCGGCACGTTACAAACTTTTAGTATTCAATTGTGATGCTGCCAATATTGCTTTCAAAAACATGAACAATTTCGAAACAGCCGAAGCGTATATTCCGGCAACAAAGGCTGCCGATGGAATTCAAAATGGGACAATTCCTTTATACGGAATCGCAATCGAAGAATTGGAAATAAAGAGGGGGAGCAACGAACCGATAACATTCAAGCCCGAGCCTCTGGTACGTAGCCTGTCCATCACAGTAAAGGTGGAAGGAATGGAGCATATCACAAGCTGTAAAGGAACCATCAGCGGCATGTCGAGCGCCATCAACCTGAGTAAACAGGAAGTTGTAGCAAATGCAACGACAGACCAGACTTTTGAAACCACCCCTTCAGAGGAAGGAGTCAGTGCAAACATCCTGATGCTGGGAAAACCGAAAGAGAAAGGAGAAGGCGAAGAACTGCCGGATGCAGTTCCGCCCCACGAGGTCACATTAGACTTTTCCTTATCCGATGGGAGCACTGCCTCGTCAACAATAGACTTAGGCACATCCCTAGACGATACCGAAGGGCATAATATAGACGTCGCAATAGAAGCCAATGTCACCCCTGGTCCCAATTTCACAGTAACAATCAACCGTTGGGAAGTAACCTCGGGAGACAGTTTAATCATCGAATAGACAACGAATATTTAATTAACGATTATAGGGTAAATAACAATTTAAAAAAGGAATATTATGAAAAGTTTAGTATTAAGTATGCTTGCTATAGCAAGCATGGCAGCTATGAGTAGCTGCTCAAGTGACAATGATGTAATTGATGAGGTTACTGGTGGTATTCAGGACAAGGTGGAGATAAAGTTGAATGCAGGGGTCGTCGGAATAGAGACAAAAGCAGTGATAACAAACAGTGATAATTTTACGCCTTCTATCGTAGGTTGGAATGCAACAACAAAACCTACTGCTGCAGCTACAGCTCCTGTATGGACTACTACGCCAAATGCAGCTATAGCAGGGAATGCCAGTGGCGTAGCAATTACATTAACAGAAAAGCAATATTATGAAGGGGAGGCGACTCAGCATGCCTATATTAGAGGTTATTTTCCTACTGGAACTTCAACAGGAGGAGCTGTTTCTTTTGAAAATACAGCAGGAGATCAAGATGTAATGATGACAGAAATTGTAGATGCAGGAACACGAGATAACGCACAAACTGCCGCACTTACTTTTGCTCACAAATTATCCCAATTAAATTTCAAAGTGCAGAAGGATGCGACTCTTCAAGGAGATGTAACTCTAACATCTATAACAGTTAAAAACGCAGAATTGCCTATCGGCTTTGACATTACAACTGGAACTATTAATTACAAGACCGCTGAGGACTTGTCAATTTCAGGAATTACAGCAGGTCAAGCAATTGGCACTCTTGCTTCTGCAGGTTCTCCAATTATGATCAAACCCTTATCCACTACAACATTAACATTAGATGTAGTTACAAGCCAGGGAAGTTTCAATGATGTTACAGTCACAGTTGATGGTGCAGATACAAATGGAGGAACTTCTTATACTATCACATTGAACTTCAAACAAAGAGAAGTGACTACTACTGCCTCTGTTACAGATTGGACTCAAAAAACAGGTTCAGGAGATGTAATGTAATTAAGAGTCAAAATATAACTAAAATTATAGAGATACTGATAGCACAGATTGGTGTATCTATGCTATCAGTATCTCTATACTACCTATACATACTTTACATATGAATTATTGTAATAACATATTATTCATTTTTCTTTGTATATGTTCATCCTGCGGAAATGAACCGGAATTAGTAACCAATAAGGATGCTATCCATTTCTCCACCCGCATCCAAACCCTCACTACCAAAGCCATCATTACCGACGCCACCCTTCCCGCCAACTCCCAAATCGGAATCTTCTCCTGGGGGCATCACAAGAATGACGGGAATGTGAACACTACACTTCGTAAAGATTTAACAAACACCCTTTATACACAAGAGGCTGGAAGTAACGAACTAATTGCCACTGTTGAAAGCCATTACCCCATCAATCCCGACACCCTACTTAACTTCTACGCCTATTATCCTTATACCCAATCGGGAACCAATACGCCCGAAAGTATTCCGTTCGATCTAAGCAAACAAGAAGATATCATGTGGGCAACTCCCGTCCTGAACCGGAGTAAAGCCACAAGCGATGACGTGGTAAATCTCGCATTCAACCACCTTCTCTCCGCTATTACCATCAAATTCGAGAAAGCCGATGACATCAAAGAAACGATGATTTTGGAAAGTATTTCCCTGGCAGGTTATTCGCCCGCTATACAGCTCAACATCCAAACAGGTAAACTGACGCAAACAGCCACCGAAAGCAACTATACATTCATCAAGGATCAGAACATCGAAATAGTTCCGGAACAAAAGACCATCATTACCGATTGTCTTTTATGCCCGATAGCCAAACCCGTCTTTGTCGTCCGCATGAGTGGTAAAGATTACCGCATCGAATCCACCAAAGCATTCGAGGCCGGCAAAAAGCAGACATACGAATTCACCCTACAAGCCAAAGACATCCACCTCTCCGGCAGCATCAATCCCTGGGAAGACGGCGGTTCAAGCAATGAAACAGTCTATTTTTGATTCGGATATTGACAAATGTAAACCTACTATATAAGGCTGATCTGAGATTATAGCCATCAGTATGGTTTTGGCGTATCATAACTATGATTTACCCAAACCACTACTATGATACAGAAAAACGGAAGAGCTCACAATTTTGCAGTTTTGAGCTATCCTGTTCCCGCACTCCGACGTGGGATCGCAGCGGAACAGGTTTTATATTGAACCATAAATGATGATTTATGAGTGTGTTTCGTGTTTGTGGTTACAGCGCCGGGAGTATCTGTTTCCCCTCTT
>URZO01000044.1 GCA_900552465.1 uncultured Parabacteroides sp.
GACATCGGGCCCGGACCACACATGTAATATTCGATATCTTCCGGAGCTTCGTGATCCTTCAGATAAGTATCGTAGATTACCTGGTGAACGAAACCGGCCGTGTACTTCACGCCTGCTGCATCGGCTACAGGATCCGGACGGTCGAGCGCCAGATGGAAAGTGAAGTTCGGGAATTCTTTTTCGATTTCCAGGAAGTCTTCCAGGTAGAATACTTCGTTCAGTGCACGGGCACCGTAGAAGTATGACATCTTGCGGTCTGTCGTCTTCAACGTCTTTGTCATGTGCATGATCTGCGCACGCAACGGAGCCATACCGGCACCACCGCCGACCCACATCATTTCGCGCTTGGAGTCGAAGATCGGATGGAAATCACCATAAGGACCACTCATCGTCACCTTATCACCCGGTTTCAGGGTAAAGATATAAGAAGAAGCGATACCCGGCATCACATCCTGGAAGCCCACCTGAGGTTTCGGCTTAAACGGCGGTGTGGCAATACGAACCGTCAACATGATACGGTCGCCTTCCGCAGGATAGTTAGCCATAGAATAAGCACGGATAGTCGGCTCGTCGTTCTTGCATTTCAGCGTGAACAGACCGAAGTTTTTCCATGCCGGCAGATATTCGTCACCGATCAGGTTCTTGTCGATATCTTTGTCGTAATCCATTGAGTATGCAGGAATCTTGATCTGGGCATAAGAACCCGGCAGGAAGTCCATGTGTTCGCCCTTAGGCAATGCCACGATAAACTCTTTGATGAAAGTAGCCACGTTCTTGTTGGAGATCACTTCGCATTCCCATTCCTTTACGCCGAATACTTCGTCCGGAACCTGAACGACCATATCTTCCTTTACCTTACACTGACATGCCAAACGCCAGTGTTCCTTGATTTGCTTGCGAGAGAAAAAGCCCTTTTCAGTCGGCAGGATTTCTCCTCCGCCATCGATTACCTGCGCACGGCACTGGCCACATTTACCACCACCACCACAGGCAGAAGACAGGAAGATACCTCCGCTCTGCAAAGCACCCAACAGCGTTCCGCCTATCGGAGTTTCTATTTCTTTTTCTTTATTTACCTCCAGCTTTACATTTCCGGATGGTACCAATTTTGCTTTAGCGAACAAAAGTGCGGCTACCAGAATCAGTGTTATCACAAGGAAAACAACTGCACTGGCTGCGATTGTAAGTCCGCCCGACATTAATAAAATCATCTTTATCTGTTATTTAATGCGTTAATACTTAAATCTTAAGACCTGAGAAGCACATAAAGGCCATACCCATCAAACCGGTGATAATGAAGGTAATACCAAGACCCTTCAACGGTTTGGGAATGTCTGAATATGCCAGTTTTTCACGGATAGCAGCCATACCTACGATAGCCAGCAACCATCCGATACCAGAACCTAAGCCATACACAGTTGCAACACCTACATTCGGGAATGCTTTCTGCTGCATAAACAGAGAACCACCCAGGATCGCGCAGTTTACAGCGATCAGCGGCAAAAAGATACCCAGGGAAGCATACAGAGAGGGTGAAAACTTCTCGATAACCATTTCAACCAATTGCACGAAAGATGCAATAACGGCGATAAAGATGATGAAAGCGAGGAAGCTCAGATTCACGTTTGCGAAATCCGGACCCAACCAGCTCAACGCACCTTCTTTCAGTACATAGTTTTCAAGCATATAGTTGATCGGCAGTGTACACAAGAGCACGAATGTCACTGCTATACCTAATCCTAAAGCTGTCTTCACATTCTTGGAAACAGCCACGAACGAACACATACCTAAGTAGTATGCGAAGATCATGTTGTCTACAAAAATCGAGCGGACGAATGTGCTTAATAATTCTTCCATTCTATTATTCTTTTAATAGTTAGCATTAATTTTCCTGAAGTTCCTTGTTACGAGCACGATGAACCCAAATAATCACAGCAATCACGATCAACGCCATCGGAGGCAAGATCATCAAACCGTTGTTCACATAACCGAAGTCATAGAATGCCTGCGGAATTACCTGGAAGCCTAACAGTGTGCCGGAACCTA
Organism: uncultured Parabacteroides sp.; assembly: GCA_900552465.1. Taxonomy (GTDB): domain Bacteria; phylum Bacteroidota; class Bacteroidia; order Bacteroidales; family Tannerellaceae; genus Parabacteroides. The sequence continues at coordinate 2,047 of URZO01000044.1, forward strand.
ACAGTTCGCGGAAGAAACCGACGATCACCAGTATCAACGCATACCCGAGGCCGTTGCCGATACCGTCGAGGAATGATTCCCACGGGCCGTTACCCAAAGCAAATGCTTCCAGACGTCCCATCAGGATACAGTTGGTAATGATCAGACCGACAAACACGGAAAGCTGTTTGTTTACATCGTAAGCAAAAGCTTTCAACACTTCACTGACAATAGTCACCAACGCAGCGACAACCACCAACTGTACGATAATACGGATACGGTTAGGAATTGTATTACGGATCAATGAAATGATTACGTTGGCAAAAGCCACAACAGCCGTTACTGAAATACCCATTACAATAGCCGGCTCCAGTTTTGATGTTACAGCCAACGCAGAGCAGATACCCAGCATCTGGACGACAACCGGGTTGTTGGCGCTAAGCGGGCCTAACAGAACTTCTTTATTCTTATTCGATAATAATCCCATCTTCTCTTAATTTTGTGAGGTTAAAAATTTGACATAACCACTCAAACTGTTGAACAACATCGCGTCGACACCTTTACTGGTGATCGTACCGCCGGAAATACCGTCAACATAATCCTGGCCTTCCACACTCTTGCCGGGTTTTACTACGGCAACAGATTTGAATGTTCCATCCATAAACAGCTTTTTGCCTTTAAATTCATTGCTGAACGCCGGCTTGGCGATTTCGGCACCCAGACCCGGAGTTTCCCCCTGGTGGCTGAAGTCGGCGCCGTACACCGTGTTCTTATCGCTATCTACGGAAATATATCCCCACAGCGGGCCCCACAGACCGGCACCATGCAAAGCCATGATGTATTTTGTCTGGCCGTCTACATTAGCTACGAAAACCGGGTATTCATGTTCGGTAGCAGCCTTTACGACATCGGCAGCAAAAGCATCGCCGTCCACCTTCTGTCCGTTTTCATTTACCAGGAATGCCTCCTTGATCAATTCCGAATATTTAGCTTCAGCTTCATTGGCAGAAACCGCTACGTTGATGGAACGCAGAATCTGCTGGCGCTTGTCGTTTTCTTCATTCTTCTGCTGGAAACTTCTCAGCGACTGGGAAGTGAAAGCCAGCACGACGGCTACCAGAACAACCATTACCGAAGCATATACAACCGTATAAACATTGCTATCCCGGTTCATACCCTTCTTGGCTGCAGCCTCGTCTTTCACTTCTTCGAAATCGGAAGCAGGAGCTGCACATATAGGACAAACATCCGGAGCTTTATTTCCTTCGTGGATATATCCACATACTTTACATTTATATTTAGCCATACTCCTTCTTACTTTATTTGATTACACGTTTCAATCTACGGTTGATGTTAGCTTCCACTACGTAGTAGTCGATCAGCGGAGCAAATACATTCATCAACAGGATAGCGAGCATCATACCTTCGGGATAACCCGGGTTCAACGCGCGGATGATAATAGCCATGGCGCCAACCAGGAAGCCATAGATATATTTACCTGTTTCCGTACGGGCTGAAGTAACAGGGTCGGTAGCCATAAACACGGCGCCGAATGCGAAACCGCCCAGAAACAGTTGATCCAGCGGAGATACGCACATCGAAACTGTCGTTCCGACCATATTGAAGATCAATGACATGACAGCACCACCGACAAATACGGAAACCATTGTCTTCCAGCTTGCGATTCTTGTAAACAGAAGGATTACGGCACCGATCAGAATTGCCAATACGGATGTTTCACCGATTGAACCCGGAATCAGCCCTAAGAACATATCCCATGTGGAAATCGGATGTCCGAGAACATCGACAGCCTGGAACGAATTAATCAGTTCCTTGCCTGCAATAGCAATCTGTCCCAGCGGAGTTGCACCGGAGAAACCGTCCACAACCTGGCCGCCACCAATACCGAACGTGTCGGCTGTGCGGACAAACACCTGGTCGCCCGACATGGCTGCCGGATAGGCAAAGAACAGGAATGCACGTGTAACCAACGCTACGTTAAATACATTATATCCCGTACCGCCAAATACTTCTTTTGCAAAAACAACAGCGAATGCAGTGGCAACAGCGATCATCCACAGCGGAGTGTCAATAGGAACGATCATCGGGATCAGGATACCGGAAACCAGGAAACCTTCCTGAATTTCTTCCTTCTTCACCTGGGCAACCGCAAATTCGATACCCAAACCTACTACATACGAAACAATGATTTTAGGCAATACAGCCAGAAAACCAAAAATAAAAGTCATGAGAAATCCCGGATCAGTACCAACCGCAAGGTTATGCTGATAACCGACATTATACATACCAAAAAGCAAAGCGGGCAACAAAGCTATGATAACCACGGTCATCGTACGCTTCGAGTCAATAGAGTCATGAATATGTACGCCTGATTTGGAAGTTGCATTCGGAACAAATAAGAATGTTTCGATACCTTCAAAAACAGAACGGAACATCGCCAGCTTTCCGCCTTCCTCAAAGTTAGGCTTAATCTTGTCGAGGTAATTCCTTAACGCTTTCAATGTATTCTAATTTTTTAATGTTATTAATTCATTTCCTTGTATAACAGATTCAAGCCCTGACGAACGATCTTCTGGATTTCAAGCTTGGATGTGTCAACAAATTCGCAAAGTGCAAAATCTTCGGGAGCCACTTCGTAGATACCCAGGTTTTCCATCTTGTCGATATCGAACGTGATGATTGCCTTCAGCAGGTATTCCGGCATGATGTCCATCGGGAATACGCTTTCGTATTCGTTAGACATGATCATGGCGCGTTTGCCACCCTTGATGCGGGCATCGATTACATACTCTTTGTTCTTACCCATCAGCCAGGTCGGGAAAGAGTGGCTGACACTGTATTTTCCAAAGCCGGGAGTAGCCCAACCGAAGAAATCGTATGTTTCGTCGCCTTCCGGGATTACGGTAATCTGATTGTCGTAAGCGCCCAGGTAGTCGTCTTTCATCACCTTCGTACCGGTCAGCACATTACCACTGATGATACGGACGTCTTCGTTCCCTTTCAGGATCTTACCTGCAACCAGGCTGTCGATCGTACAACCGGAGATAGCCTTGATATATCCTCTTTCTGTCGTTTCGGAACCGGTCAGCACAACCAGACGGCTGAAATCGGCAACACCTTTATTGAACAGACGACCGATCACGATCACATCGGCAGGATTTACCGTCCAAACCACTTCGCCTTTGTTGACAGGCTTGATGTGATTAATCTGTACCCCTACATTCGCTGCAGGATGCGGACCTTCCACTTCCACTGTTTCAACACCTTTCACACTGACGGAAGAACCTTTGCGCACACCTACATAAACCTTACCGACGGTAAGCTTTGCAAGTGCATCCAACCCTGTCTGGAAATCTGCTTCCTGACCTTTTACGATGAAATCGAAGTTCGGCGCTAACGGCGCGGAGTAGAATGCAGAAACAAAGATGTCGCGCGGAGCATCTGCCGGCGAAGCGACGATGTCATACGGACGTTGTTTGATATAAGGCCACAAACCGGCGTTCAGGATTGCGTCCTTAACCTCCTCTCCTTTCAGAGAAGCCACATTTTTCTTGCCGAAGTCCTCGTACTCGATCTGCGCATCCGGCTTAACAACAATGCTAAGCACTTTACGCTTCTCTCCTCGGTTTACGGCAGTTACTTCGCCACTGACAGGCGAAACAAACTTGATCTCCGGGCGGTTCTTATCGATCATCAATACAGAACCGGCTTTGACTTTTTCTCCTACTTTGACAACAACTTTAGGTACAATACCGTTATAATAATCGGGAACGATCGCGTATGTATCGCTTTTCCCCCCGTTTAACAGTACGTCCGAAGCTTTGCCCTTCAGATTAATGTCTAAACCCTTTTTAATCTTAATCACATTTGCCATGATACAACTAAAATTGTTTATATGTAATTTTCCCGCAAAAGTAAGCAATTTTTTATGCTTTAAAGCAGGTGAAAGGAAATAATTAAAGAAATAATTCCATAATTTTGCATCGTCAAAGAAAGAAATATGAAAAAGAGAGTGTACAGTTTGCTTTTTGTGTCGCTTTTTGCCCTTTCCATCGGGGCAAATGCACAGGTGAAGTATTTTACCGATGTCAACAACAAACAGATAAAAACGCTTCAGGTGAAAGTGGCCGGCGAGTTGATATCCGAGCCCTATATCGCTTTGGGCGGCGACGAGCGGATCGAAATCAATTTCGACGGCTTGGGCAGCGGGTATACACGGTATGCCTACAACGTCATACACTGCAATGCCGACTGGACACAATCGCAGCTAAGCCCCATCGAATACATGAACGGTTTCCAGGGAATGACAATCGACGATTTTGCCAATTCCATCGGGACAACCACCCAATATTCCAACTACCGCCTGCTGCTCCCGAACGACGACGTCCAGTTCAAAGTTTCCGGAAATTACGCCATACAGGTCTATAAGGAAGACAATCCGGACCAGATCGTGTTCACAGCCTGTTTCTCGGTGGCCGAGCCTGTCGTCAACATCGCTGCTTCCGTCAGCGGGAATACGGACATTGACACCAACCAGAGCCATCAGCAGGTCAGCTTCACCATCAACAACAAGAATTTCCCGATCACCTATCCGCAAACAGACCTGAAAATATATGTCTATCAGGACAACCGGCGTGATAATGCCGTCACCGACCTGCAGCCGATGAGCATTCTGGAAAACCAGATATCCTATACTTACAATCGCAACCTGATTTTCCCTGCCGGGAATGAATACCGGCGTATGGAGTTCCTGAGCAACAAATATAACGGGATGCATGTCGAAGACATTTCTTATCACAACCCCTATTACAATGTGGAGTTGATGACCGATTATAAACGGGACAAGGGAACCTATCAGTACGACCAGGACCAGGACGGACGTTTCTTCATCCGTTGCAGCGGCTGTAACGATCCCGACACGGAGGCAGACTATTACATCGTGCATTTTACGCTTGCATGTGACCCGTTGCCCGGTGGAAACGTCTATCTGAACGGCGAGCTATATAATAATGTATTGGATGAAAAGAGTAAAATGAGCTATAACGCGGAAACAAACCAATACGAAAAGGCAGTCCTGTTGAAGCAAGGCAGTTACAACTACCAGTACCTGTTTGTCCCGACAGGATCTACGGTCGGACAGACAGGACCGATAGAAGGCAATTTCTATCAGACACAAAACGAATACAGCATCTACGTCTACTTCCGCCCGATGGGTGCCCGCTACGACCGTCTGATCGGCGTGACGACAGTCAGGAACGAGATGCAGGTATTCTGAAAAATTCGTAGAAAAGTTTCACCTTTTTCCTAAGGGTGAAACTTTAGTTCCCCGCCAGTGAAACTTTTGTTTCACCCGAGAGAAACTTTAGTTTCATTAGGGAGAAACTATTTTACCTGTTTCACCTGTTTTCCCATTACATAGGTTGCTGTAACATTCCGGTCGTCCCCTAAAGTCTGTAAACCGAAGAGCTTGTTTTCCAAATTCCACTTACCGTTGCGTTCCAGATACTCCCTGCGTATCTGTTGGGAAGGAGTAGCGGCGTAATCGAGAACGATGAAGTCTGCTTTCCTGCCTTTTTCAAAGCTGCCTGTTTCATCCTCCAAATGGAGCGCCTTTGCGGCTCCTAAAGTACATTTATAAAAGGATTCCAGCGCAGGCATGGGATACCCGTTGAGTTGCTGTACTTTATAAGATTCGCCCATCGTACGGAGCATAGAATAAGATGTTCCGGCGCCGACATCGGTCGCCAGTGTGGTCTGCATTCCGATGCGGTTAGCCTGTCTCATATTGTATAGACCGCTTCCTAAGAAGAGATTGGATGTCGGACAGTGGGCAACAACCGAACCGGCTTCGGCCAGACGCCGGCATTCCGAATCCGAAAGATGAATGCAATGGCCGAAAACCGAACGGTCTGTAACCAACCCCGCCCGCTCATACACTTCCAGATAATCCCGGCAGCCGGGGCACAAAGAAAGGGTATTACAGATCTCCTCCTTATTCTCGGAAAGATGTGTCTGGATATAAGTATCCGGATATTGCTCATGCAGGTGGCCGGCAGCCATCAGTTGTTCGTTTGAGCAGGATATTGCAAATCGGGGAGTAATCGCATAGTGGTTACGCCCTTTCTTATGCCAGGCTTCGATCAGGGAACGGGTTTCGACCTCTCCCCGTCCGGCTGTGTCGGTCAGGCCTTCCGGCGCGTTACGGTCCATCAGGACTTTTCCGGTTATCATACACATATTATATTCCGAAGCGACGGAAAAAAGCGCATTGACCGAGGCCGGATGTACGGTTGAATATGCCATACAAGTTGTTGTCCCGTTTCGGAACAGCTCCTGCACAAAGAAGCGCGCAATCCGTTCGGCATGTTCCGGAGAAGCAAAAGCCTGTTCAGCGGGAAAAGTATAGTCATTCAGCCAGTCGAGCAACTGTCTCCCGTACATTCCGATAATCCCGGCCTGCGGATAATGAATATGTGAATCGATAAAGCCCGGCATTATCAGTTTGCCGGAATAATCGATCAACTCACAACCGGCATAGCGGTCTTTGATCTCCCTGAAAGGCCTGCAGCCGATTATTATCCCTTCCTTCACGATTAAAGCCCCATCGGGGAAATAGCGGAAAGCGTCCGTCCTGTTTAAAGGCGAATCTGTAAAGTCGAAGACTTCTCCTCTATATAACGTTACCGTATCATTCATAATCATTCATTTTACCGGTTCGACATGCAGAACAATATGAGTTGCCGGACCGTATTTCAAACGCAATTTCTGTTCGATCTCTTTTGTCAGTTCATGTGCATGGCTGACGGTTGTCTGCCCGTCCACACGAATATGTACTTCGATTGCAAAATTATTGCCAATCCGGCGTGTACACAGGTTGTGCGGGTTCTTCACACCCGGAGTCTCATTGATGATAGAAAGGATCTCGTCTTCCACTTCTTTAGGCAGCGACTTCTCCAACAGATCATTTATTGCAGGTACAACCAACTGGAAGGCCACCTTTATAATCAAAACACTGACGACAACTGCCGCTATCGGGTCGAGCACACGCCAATTGTTTCCCAACAGGATGGCCCCTCCGATTCCAAGTGCCGTTCCTATAGAAGAGAAAGCATCCGAACGATGGTGCCAGGCATTGGCAATCACCGCCTGGCTTTTTTCCCGCCTGCCGACATGGAGAGTCAGCCGGAACAATGCTTCTTTCGCTAAAACAGATACGACAGCAGCGACCAGTGCGATCTTACGCGGACTTTCAAGTTGTTCACCCTTAAAATAAAACCCGAATATCTTATTCGCTCCTTCCCAGAACAGACCTATTCCCACACACATCAGAACTATACCGATGATCGAAGTAGCCAACGTTTCATATTTACCATGTCCATAATCGTGCCCTTCATCCTTTGGCTTGGATGATATATTGATAAAAAGCAGAACTATGACATCTGTTACAAAATCAGAGAGAGAATGTACAGCGTCCGCAATCATGGCACCACTATGTCCCAGAACACCTGCTGCAAATTTAAAAACCAGCAGCAGAAAATCAACAAGCGACCCGATTAAAGTCACTATTACAATTTCTCTCTTTCGTGTATGTGCTTTCATCTTTTTTATATAACCGGTTTATCTAAAATACCAATATAAATACTCCCAGTTCCGATTTAAAATATCCGCCAGTTTATCAAGTTTGTTTCGCATATAAATCAAATCAGACCGTAGCTGAACTTTTTCCTCCAGGCTTTTCACCTTATCCAACTGCTCTGTCACACTCTTCAGCCGGGATAACAAATTGTCTTTCATTGTATTCAGATAGTTCAAACGGGTAGACTGACGGACAAAATACTCAAATCGCTCCAGTCCCATTTGATTATATAAAAAAGACAATCCTTTATGCAAAGGAAAACGATATGAAGATACAGAGAGAAAAGACAAGCGACCAATAGCTTTTGTCGTTTTAACCTGTTTGAATATTTCGCCGGAATAAATAATCACAACCTGATTCGTATATTTTAAAAGCAATTCGATTTGCTGGTAAGTCAAAGCAGGGCTACAGCAAGCCACCGTATTTGTAAAACCGGCAACATGCATTGTCAATAAATCCTTACTTCCCCATGTCAGATATGCAAAACCACATCGTTTGATTGCTCCGGCTGCCTGGTAGAGTCCCAAGAGTTCAGTATCGGCTAAAGATTCGGGAACACAAAGGCATTCTTCCTCTTTTTTTCCCCCCGACGTATACTTCAGGAAGCCTTGTAACATACCACTTTCATTCCGGACAGGGAAAAGCATACAACCCGATAAACAGGCATAGGTATCAGGAAGAGCCTCCGGCCCCACTCCCAACTCCAGGCTTTTGTGTGCATAGACAAAAAATGGATTACTACATTGGCAGAATGACAAGGATTCCAATATCATATTAAATACCTTTTCCCTTTGATTTTTAACCAGTAAGCCTTCTTTCTGCTTACTGCTGCTTTTCGAATGTCTACCCTTATAAATAAGCCGTTCCGGCTTATCTATCTGGATATGGAACCACTCTGCTAAAATAAACAAAGCGTCTATTTCCCCGCAGCCCATTAATTGTTGTACTAAATGTACAACATCCCCTGTTTCTTTACATACACTGCATTCGTAAGTTTGATCTGTCACCTTTATTTTAAAAGATTTACTTTCATCTCGATGAAATAAACAATTACATCTCAATGTCTTTCCAGATTTACTTCCACGATGCAATTCCGCATACCGTTGTACAACATCTTCCAGACAAACGGCTTGAATCACTTGTTGCTTCAATTTTTTTATCATTACTCTATTTCAAGGTTTCAAGAAAAGCTAATAACCTAATCTCTAATAAACTATTTTACCTGTATCCTGTATTTCCATCCAATAGAACAAATATAGATAGAAATTATGTATAAACGCATCCTTTACTATCCTGTATAAATATTAAAAGATAAAAAACTTAATATTACCATACGTTCCCAACCAAGAAAAATCTTACCTTTGCTTCTCGCATTTCCGAGAAGGAACAACGTTAAATACATGGTGAAATTCATTCGTTATATATTATTAATAGGTTTGTTACAGTCAGTAACAGGCTTCTCCTTATTATATGCTCAGAGTTTTACATCAGCTTCCGGTATCGTAAAAGACTCGATCACCGGAGAGCCGCTTCCGTTTGTATCCGTTTATTTTGACGGATCGACTATCGGAGCCATGACAGATGATGATGGAGCATTTACTCTTCAGAACAACCAGGGATATACCAGACTGGCAGCCGCCTCTTTGGGCTATGACACCAAGATGATTGATCTGAAACCCGGCCAGAAAAATGAGAATCTGGTACTTCTGCTTAAACCGACAGCTTTCGAAATATCGGAAGTTGTGGTAAAGCCGAAGCGGGAAAAATATACACGGAAAGATAATCCGGCCGTAGAGCTTATTAAAAATGTAATCGCACATAAAAACAATAACCGGATCGAAGCCAAACCGGAATATCAGACAGAGATATATGAAAAATTAAGCCTGTCGTTAGATAACTTCAATCCGAATCTCGATAAAAACAAGTTTTTAAAGAAGTTTAAGTTTATCAAGAACTATCTGGATACATCCGAGTTCAACGGGAAACCGATCCTGACTGTTTCCGTCCGTGAAAACCTGTCGGATTTCTACTATCGGAAAAATCCTAAAACAGAGAAAACAATCGTAAGGGCCAAGCGGATGCAGGGCATTGACAAGTCTCTGGATGATGGGGGCGGCATCACTTCCAACCTGGAAGAAATATTCAAGAGCGTCAATATCTTTGACAACAATATCCCGATTCTTCTGAACCGTTTCGTCAGTCCTTTGTCGTCAACGCTGGCTACCACCTACTACCATTATTATATTATGGATACGCTCGATGTGGGCGGTGATAAATGCGTGGATCTAGCTTTTGTTCCGGCAAACAGTGAAAGCTACGGATTTACTGGGCGGCTCTATATAACCCTCGACGGTAATTATGCAGTCAAAAAAGTACTGTTGAACACGCCGGCAAACATCAACCTGAACTGGGTGGACAAACTCCGCATCGAACAGGAATTCAAACGGATGCCGGACAGCACATGGGTGATCGACCAGGAAAACACCTTCGTCAATTTCTATGTAGTGAAAGGGACACAGCAACTATATGCCCACCAGCTCAGGAATTACGACAACTATAATTTCAATGTCCAGAATGCCGATTCGGTCTTTGGCCTTTTAGGTGCACTGCACCTCTTGCCGGAAGCGACCTCGCAACCTGACACTTTCTGGACGCACAACCGCCCTATTCCGCTGAAAGAGAAGGAAGACGCCCTGAAAGACTTATTGGCGCAATTGCGTAAGGTTCCCGCCTTCAATGCGATTATCAAGACTGCGGAGATTCTGATTACAGGCTATATCCCGACTGCGAACGACAAAAAAGTGACCAAGTTCGATTTTGGCCCGATGAATACGACTTTCAGCGCAAACCATCTGGAAGGTTTCCGTATGCGTGTCGGAGGCATGACAACTGCAAACCTCAGTCCCTACTGGTTTGCCAGCGGCTATCTGGCTTATGGAACAAACGATCGTAAACTAAAATACAATCTGAAGCTGACGCATAGTTTCAACAAAAAGGAATATCACGAAGGGGAAAATCCGGTCAACAACCTGTCGTTTATCCAGGAATATGATGTGTATACGCCCGGTCAGGACTTTCTTTTCACAAGCAAGGATAATATCTTCGTCGCCTGGAAAGTGGGTGAACCTGTTACGAAGATGCAATATATCCGTAAAAGCGTTTTACAATACGAGAAGGAATGGCTGAATGGGCTGTCCTGGAAATCATGGCTGATGAACCAGAACAATGAAGCAGCCGGGACACTCCAATATATCGAAAGAGACGATGCCGGCAAATTGTACCACCTGAAAGATTTCACAACTTCCGAGATCGGAACACAGCTGCGTTTCGCTCCGGGTGAACGGGCCTACAACGGACGCTCAGGTAAAGAATCCGTGTTCAACCTGTCCAAAGACGCTCCAGTCTTCAAGCTCTCCCACCAGTTAGGCATTAAAGGTGTGTTGGGAGGAGACTATAACTACAATCATACGGAGATCAGCGCGGAAAAACGTATCTGGTTGTCTTCATTCGGACATATCGATGCACAGTTGAAAGCGGGTAAGGTCTGGGATAAGGTTCCTTTTCCTCTGTTAATCTTGCCCAATACCAACCAATCCGTCACTATACAGCCGGAAGCATTCCATATGATGAATGCGCTGGAGTTTGTAACGGACCAGTACGTATCGTTTAATGCTACTTACTATCTGAAAGGCTGGATTCTAAACCGCATTCCGGGTATTAACTGGTTGCGTTTGCGCGAGGTTGTATCTTTTAATATGATATACGGTGGACTGACAGATAAAAACAATCCGACCTTGACACCGGGTCTTTTCCTGTTGCCGGAAGGGACACAGCCGTTGGGTAATACGCCTTATATGGAATGTAGTGTCGGTCTGGAAAACATTTTCAAGATACTTCGTATCGATTATTACAGACGTCTGACTTACTTGAATCATCCCGACATCAAGAAGGGCGGTATCAGAATCGCATTGCGATTCACTTTCTAACATAACGATTTAATGATGGCAGATCAAAATAATTCACGATTACACCATGCCCCTAACCCGTGGGCATTGACACCATTGGTTGTTTTTCTATTATCCTATCTGGTTGTCTCCATTATTGCAGGAGATTTTTATAAGATGCCTATCACAGTCGCATTTGTGATAGCATCGGTAGTTGCTATAGCCATTTCCAAAGGGGGAAAACTGAATAACCGGATCGAACAGTTCTGCCGTGGAGCCGCTAATAGCAATATAATGCTGATGGTGGTGATCTTCATCCTTGCCGGAGCATTCGCACAAACCGCCAAAGCGATGGGGGCTGTCAATGCGACCGTGAATCTGGCAATGTCTATCCTGCCGGGTAATCTGCTGGCGGCAGGCATCTTTCTGGCGGCCTGCTTTATCTCGATTTCAGTCGGGACTTCCGTCGGAACAATCGTTGCTTTGGCTCCCGTTGCCGTCGGGATTGCAGATAAAACAGGCATGCCTGACGCGCTGATGTTGGGTGTCGTTGTGAGTGGAGCCATGTTTGGCGACAATTTATCCTTTATTTCAGATACAACCATTGTCGCAACCCGTACGCAAGGTTGCAACATGAGCGATAAGTTTAAGGTAAATATCCGTATTGCACTTCCGATTGCAATTCTGACCGGTATTATATATGTATTGATTGGTAGCGGAGTAGACAGTATTTATGAAACAGGACCGATCGAATGGATCAAGGTTCTGCCTTATCTGGTAGTATTGGTAACTGCGATTTGTGGTCTGAATGTCATGCTGGTGCTGATGATCGGGATTATCCTTTCCGGTATTGTCGGGCTGGCCACCGGCGGTTTTGATATCTGGGGATGGAATGCCTCGATGGGACTTGGCATTACCAATATGGGCGAACTGATCATCGTGACTTTGCTGGCTGGCGGAATGCTGGAAATGATACGTTATAACGGCGGCATCGACTGGATCATACTGAAACTGACTTCCCGTATCCGTTCCTCAAAAGGTGCAGAGATAAGCATCGCCGCCTTAATTAGTTTTGCTAATCTTTGCACCGCCAATAACACCATTGCTTTAATTATGGCCGGCCCGATAGCCAAAGATATTGCAGACCGTTTCAAAATAGATCCGAGACGCAGTGCAAGCCTGCTGGATATATTCTCCTGCTTCGTACAGGGAATTATTCCATACGGGGCACAGTTACTGATGGCTGCAGGCCTGGGACACGTCTCTCCTATCGAGATTATGCAATATCTTTACTATCCTTATTTATTGGGTGCCGGCGCATTATTGGCAATCGCGTTCAACTATCCCCGGAAGTTTACGATTCAGCCTTTGGCGACTCAGGATTAGCGACCAGCAAAGCTGCCGCAACTTCTTCTGCAATCTCTTCATCCTTAAGATTTTTCAGAATTGTCAATCCAAAGTCAAATACAAAGCCGGGCCCTTTACATGTTATAATGTTTCCGTCTTGCTCCACTCCGTTCTCTGTCGGTATAGCTCCGACCATCGTCGGCTCGAAATAAGGGAAACAAGTGGCTCTACGTCCTTTCAGCAGACCCAATCCACCTAATACCATCGGACCGGCACAAATGGCAGCCATAAGTTTTCCCTCCTGATATTTCTGCATGACCAGTTCTTTTAGCCGTGTACATGTATTCAGATGATTACTGCCTGGTATTCCACCGGGCAATATTAATGCGTCTGCCGCACTAAAATCCGCATCTTCAAACAGGTAGTCCGCAACTACCGGTATATTATGGGCACCCATAACCTGTAGTTCTCCCATAATCGATACGGTAGATACTCTTACACCACCCCGGCGCAAAATGTCCGTAGTCCCCAAAGCCTCAATCTCTTCAAACCCTGTAGCCAGGAATAAAAATACATTTTTCATATTTCTGTCTTATTTAAATAATACTTAATCTTATGTTTCAGCATCGGAACATCTACCGGCTTAGTCAGATAATCGGTAAAATCATATTCCATTGCCTGCTCCCTTTCCTGTTTAAACGCAAATGCCGTCAAAGCTAATATCGGAACATCTGTCGATAATGCCCTTATCTCTTGTGTTGCAGCATAACCATCCATTACCGGCATTTTAATATCCATCAGAATAATATCCGGATGATATTTGCGGTACATTTCCACAGCCTGCTTTCCGTCTACGGCATGCAACAACCTGTATTTCCCTTTGAGAATAGCCTGCAATAATAAATAGTTTTCCAACACATCTTCTGCTATCAGTATCGTATATTGCCCCGGCAGCGCATCAAGTACAGTGTCTTTTTCAAAAACAATATCCACATTCTCTTTCGCGTCAAGACTTTCTTCTTCAGAACCAATAGGAAGTGTAAACCAGAAAGTAGAGCCTTTACCCAAGTCAGACTCAACGCCGATTTCGCCTCCCAACTTCTCCACAATCATTTTACAAATAGATAACCCTAAACCTGTTCCCTGGCGGAAACTGTCAAGTTTTACGAAGCGTTCAAACACAGAAGACAACTTATCGGGAGCAATCCCGACACCCGTATCGGTAACAGATATGCGGACATATTCTTTTTCTACTTCGTAAGACAAGGATATAAATCCATAAGTTGTACATTTCAGTGCATTAGACATCAGGTTATTCAGTACCTGCTCTATTCGCTGTGCATCTGTAAATATTCGTACGGAAGGCAAAAGACTTTCATTAAACAACAAAGCGACATCCGATGTCATTTTCAGAGATTGACCTACATATATGTTATGGCAAATATCTTTCAAATCCACCCATGACTTATTGTAGTTGAGCGTGCCCGACTCTATTTTGGCAAAATCGAGCATATCATTAATCAACTGTAGTAACTGTTCACTGCTATTACTGATAATAGAAAGGTATTCCTGAGCTTCGCTGGCATTATCTGTTTCCGTGATTAAATGAGAGAAGCCGACGATCGCGTTTAAGGGAGTCCGGATCTCATGACTCATATTTGCGATGAAGGCATTCTTCATCTTATCGGCTTCCTGTGCCTTGATAAGGTTCAATTCGTTCTGCCTTTGTTCGGTGATATCCCACATCATAGTTAAAATCAACGGAGAGGCCTCCGGGTCCGGATTGGTAATCAATAAACGGATATTATTTACGATCCGAATCCCACCGTCCGGCTTTTCATATTCAACCATAAACTTCTCCAATCTTCCATTTTTGATCGTGGAATAGTCTTCCGTACGCATTTCATGCGCCCGACGGGAATCAGGGAATAATTCAAAATCGGTCTTTCCGATTATATCTTCCGCTTTAACTCCTGTAAATTGTTCCGCGGCCTTATTAAAGTAGATGTATTTGAATCCGGCAAAAATATCTTTCACGGATATTGCCACGAAAATATTTGATAAGATTGTATTCATAAGAATATTCAGGAAATTCAACTTCCTTTGATTCAAAAGGTTTTCGTCTTGAATTTCAGACTTTTGCTGATTTTCGTAAAAGGTCATTCCAGACTCCAGAACTTCAATACGATGGATCAATTCTTCTTTCGAGAAACCGCTATATTTACTCATTTGTAAAATAATTTAAGGGTCACAATTTTTTATTCACCTGCATCAACAAATATAGGAATAATATTTTATTCAATGACCAAAAAAGTAACCCGTTTCACATTTTTGACCAGAAATATACAATCTATCCAAAATAAAAGATACATTTGCAGTCTAATTTCATGAATAGAACACATAATAATACAAAAAATGATGGAATATTGGCAGAAAGATATTGAAACCATGAATCGCAAAGATCTGGAAAAATTACAGTTGGAGCGATTGAAAAAGACAATAGAATTAGCCGGAAACTCTCCTTTCTACAGTAAAGTATTCAAAGAAAACGGTATAACAGCCGATAGTATTCAATCCCTGGACGATCTGCAGAAGATTCCTTTTACAACGAAAGACGATCTCCGCAACAATTATCCGTACGGTATGGCTGCCATACCTATTAAAGACTGCGTACGTATCCATTCATCCAGCGGAACAACTGGTAATCCGACTGTCGTACTACACTCGGCAAAAGACTTGGACCAGTGGGCGAACCAGGTTGCACGCTGTATGTATATGGTCGGCATACGCGACACCGATGTTTTCCAGAACACATCCGGCTACGGTATGTTTACCGGCGGTTTGGGATTCCAGTACGGAGCTGAAAAATTAGGTTGCCTGACAGTGCCTGCCGCAGCCGGGAATACCAAACGGCAGATTAAGTTTATTACAGATTTCGGAACGACCTGCCTCCATATCATACCCAGCTATGCGACCCGTCTGGCGGAAGTGATGTATGAAATAGGCCTCGACCCCCGTCGTGACACCAAACTGCATACCGTTTGTATCGGCGCCGAACCCCATTCGGAAGAACAGCGCCGCCGCATCGAACAGCTGTTAGGCGTAAAAGCATATAACTGTTTCGGAATGTCGGAAATGAACGGTCCGGGTGTCGCATTCGAATGTACGGAACAAAACGGGCTTCATATCTGGGAAGACAACGTAATCGTTGAAATTGTCGACCCGGTCACTTTGCAGCCTGTAAAAGAAGGCGAAGTCGGGGAAATGGTCCTGACCACTATCAACCGAGAAGCCATGCCCTTGTTCCGCTACCGTACGCGCGACCTTACCTGCTTCCTGCCTGGAGAATGCCCTTGCGGACGTACGCACAGACGGCTGGCACGTTTCAAAGGCCGCAGCGACGACATGATCATCCTGAAAGGCGTCAACCTCTTCCCGATCCAGATAGAAAAGATTTTGATGCAGTTCAAGGAACTGGGCAGCAACTATCTGATCACAATCGAAACGGTAGGAAACAACGACGAAATGCTGATCGAAGTTGAACTGAGCGATCTCTTTACCGACGATTACAGCGTGCTGCAACGTTTGGCAAAAGACATCCCCCGCCAGTTGAAAGACGAGTTGCTCCTGACCCCCCACCTGAAACTTGTTGCCAAAGGTTCTTTACCGGTACAGGAAGGAAAGGCGGTCCGTGTAAAAGACTTGCGCAAACTTTGCTAATAGAATATGAACTTTAAATAAACACAATCATGACAGTCAATCAGATTTCTATTTTCCTGGAAAATAAATACGGCAAGCTCAGTGAAATCCTCGCAATGCTGGCCGAAGAAAAGATACGGATTATTGCAGCAACCGTTGCCGACACATCCGAATACGGTATTCTGCGCATTATCGTCAGCGACCCGCAGGAAGCATACAAAATACTGAAAAGTAATAATGTCAGCGCAAACCTGACCGACGTGTTGGCAATCGTCACCGATTCCTGTGCGGGCAGTTTTGCACAGACATTGTCCTGCTTCACAAAAGCAGGATTGAGCATCGAATATATGTATTGTTTCTCTGTCAAAGAGAAATCGATCCTGATCCTGCGCACAAACAACCGGGAAGCAGCCCGCGAAGTGATCCGCCGCCAGAATCTGGAATATATCTGCGAAAGCGATTTGATTAAATTATAAAAACAACTCTACATGTTCGGAATTAGCGACCCTGGCATCTGGCTTGCCTATCTGTTAGCCTTAATATGCCTCTTTTATTCCATTTGGTTTGGCGTAACCCATTGGAATAAAAGCGACGAAGACAGTACTAACTCACAAGAGCCGGAAAAATGAACACACTGACTTTAGGTATCGTAGTAATCATCTATATGTTTATCCTGGCATGGCTGGGATACATCGGATACAAACAGACGAAAAATGCCAGCGACTATTTGCTGGGGGGACGGAAAGTAAACCCTATTATCATGGCCCTCTCATACGGGGCGACATTCATCTCCGCATCGGCCATTGTCGGCTTCGGGGGCGTTGCCGCCACGTTCGGTATGGGAATCCAATGGCTGTGTTTGTTGAATATGTTTATGGGCGTTGTCATCGCTTTTATCGTCTTCGGGCGTAACACCCGCAAATTAGGCGAAAAGTATAACGCCCGCACTTTCCCGCAATTATTGGGAGTGCATTATAAGTCTCGCTCCATACAGGTTTTTATCGCCGCTGTTATCTTTATCGGCATGCCGCTGTATGCAGCGGTCGTGATGAAGGGAGGCGCTGTGTTTATCGAACAGATGTTCCATATAGACCTGCATCTGGCCTTGCTGATCTTCACCCTTATTGTTGCTGCCTATGTAATCACGGGAGGTATCAAAGGTGTGCTGTACACGGATGCCCTGCAGGCTGTTATCATGTTTGCCTGTATGCTTTTCCTCCTCTTCTGGTTCTACCGGGTGATGGATATGGGTTTCATCGAAGCCAACCATAAGCTGACGGAGATAGCTCCACTCGTTCCGGAACGCTTTAAAGAGTTGGGGCATCAGGGATGGACAGCAATGCCTGTAACCGGATCTCCACAGTGGTACACGCTGGTGACTTCCCTGATCCTGGGCGTCGGTATCGGTTGTCTGGCACAGCCTCAGTTGGTGGTACGCTTTATGATGGTGGAAAGCACCAAGCAGCTGAACCGGGGCGTTTTGATCGGCTGTGTCTTCCTGATCGTAACAGTTGGGGCCATTTATCATGTCGGTGCCCTGTCGAACCTGTTTTTCCTGAAAACGGAAGGCGTGGTTGCTTCCGAAGCGATCAAGGATATGGACAAAATTATCCCGCTGTTTATCGGCCGGGCGATGCCGGAATGGTTCAGCGCCGTGTTTATGTTGTGTATCCTGTCGGCAAGTATGTCCACGCTCAGTGCGCAGTTCCATACAATGGGAGCTTCTTTCGGTGCCGATATTTTCCCCGGGTTGGGGCATAAAAAGAGCAACACGAACTCGACAATGGGCGTACGCATCGGCGTGCTTTGTGCCATTTTGGTCAGCTACATTATCTGTTATACGCTGAGTGCAGGTATTATCGCACGCGGAACAGCCCTGTTCATGGGGGTTTGTGCCGTTACTTTCCTCCCCGCCTACTTCTGCTCCCTTTTCTGGAAGAAAGCGACCAAAGAAGGAGCACTTGCCAGTTTATGGACGGGAGCATTGGCAAGTCTTTTTGCGATGCTGTTCCTCCATAAAGCAGAAGCAGGTGCGGTTGGCCTGTGCAAAATGTTGTTTGGCCGGGATGTCCTGATCGATGTTTACCCCTGGTTTGCCATCGATCCGATCCTGTTTGCATTGCCGTTATCAGTCCTTGCAATGGTTTTGGTAAGCCTGATGACGTATAAAAAGCAAGCGATTTAAAGATATTAGCTTTTATTAAAAGCGAAAGAACAAAATTTAATACATTATCTATTGACAGCTACAGGAATACCCGTATATTTGCACTGTGGTTTTTTCATAATAGTATTAGATTTAAGGTTAACAAAGTTGGTTAGGGGTTGTCGTGAGACAGCCTTTAATTTTTTATATACATTCCTTCCATTAAGACATCGCTTCCCATCCATCATCCCTTACACAGGTATAAAGAAAAAGTTTCATAAGCATGGAACAAAAGTTTCTCCCCGAGGGAACAAAAGTTTCACCGGCAGGAAACTAAAGTTTCACCCTGAAGAAAAAGGTGAAACTTTTTTATCCATCGCAAGTTTTTGCTTAAGTTTGCCGGAAACTTATGAAGCGATGACATTTCTCAGATGCCTTTGTTTGCTGTTTATTTTATGCTGTTGTAACAGTCCGAAGAAAGAAGCCGAAGCGATACGCGTCTCCGTCCTTCGCGGCCCGTCTGCCATTGCTTTTGCCGAATGGATGGGGAATGCTCCGGAAATAGACGGCAAGCCGGTTCTTGTACGGCTGGTCGATTCTCCTGACTTGATGCAGGCTGAAATGATTAAGGGAGAAGCCGATATCGCCGTACTGCCTATGATCAGCGCTGCCAACCTGCATAATAAAGGTGTACAATACCATCTGGCCGGATGTCCGGTATGGGGCACTCTCTACTTGGTCGGTAAACCCACCAAAGAAACTTCCAAAGAGAATAAGCCCGTTTTGCATATATTCGGTGCAGGAACTACGCCGGATATCCTCACACGTTATTATCTCGACAGGCATAAACTCGATTATTCCCGAAACTACATATTTACGACTGCACGCGAAGTGATGCAAGGACTGCTGGCCGGAAAGGTGGACAACGCCGTCTTGGGAGAACCATTCCTGAGCATGGCTTTGCGTAAGGACAGCACGCTGCAAATCCTGGCAGACCTTAACAGGCCGGATTCCGCCTTTTCCGGGTTCGCCCAGACAGCAGTGCTCTATGCTCCTGCCCTGAAAGGGAAACAGGCCGAAATAGACAGCCTGCTCCAATCTTCCTGCCGCTTTGCAACCGAACATCCGGAACAGGCGATCCGCATACTGGAAACGGAAGGTGTCTTTGCACCGGGAATGCTGACTCCCGAAAGCGTTGAACGGTGTAAGATCGATTATAAGCCTGCCTCCGAAGCAAAAGAAAACATAGTCCGTTTCTTGCAATTGATAGAAGAATATGAACCGAAAGCCCTCGGCGGGAAACTCCCGGACGAAGGCTTTTATAAATAGCCGGATCATGAAGAAAAGCGTCTTTACACTCATATCAATCGGCCTTTTATTGCTCGCCTGGCAACTGCTGGCAATGCTTGTCGGCTTGCCGGACCTAGTACCGCCCCGCCTGTTGGAGACACTGGTTATGCTTTTCACATCCGGATCGTTCTATCAGTCTGTTGCAGCCACTCTGCTACGGGGCATTACAGGCATGTTGATCTCTTTGATCGTTGCTACGGGAATCGCTTTCCTGTTCAATAAGCGGGAATGGATATACGAGTTGTTCCGTCCCTTGCTGGCAATTATGCGGTCCGTTCCGGTTATATCCTTTATTCTTCTGGCATTGATTTTCCTACGCCCGGAAAGTATTCCCTTGATGATTGCTTTCCTGACCATGTTTCCGCTCCTTACGGAAAACCTGACAAAAGGAATCCGCAACCAGCGGAAAGAGCTTTCAATCATGGCCCGCCAATTCCGGATCGGACGATGGAACAGGTTGACGCAAGTCATCTATCCGCAATTGAAACCATTTCTGTATAGCGGCCTCGCTTCTGCATCCGGCTTCGGCTGGCGTGCTATTATCATGGGAGAAGTATTGGCGCAATGCAGCCCGGGTATCGGCGGAGAGATGAAACAGGCGCAAGTCTTCATTGCCGTTCCCGAACTGATGGCGTGGACGATTGTAGCGATACTGATCAGTTATCTTTTCGATAAAGGAATCAGTTGGTTAGGGAGACAACAATTTCCTATATGTTATAACAAGCATACCTCCGAATTGCTGGCGCCGAAGGGTTGTTGCGAAATCCGGATGGACAATGTTTCATTCCAATACGGCACACAGACTGTGTTGTCCCATTTCAACTATACCTTTGAGAAAGGAGTTATTTACGGAATCACAGCTCCTTCCGGAACCGGCAAGACAACATTGCTCAACCTTGCCGGCAGTATTTTGCAACCGGTGCAAGGAAAGATCGAAAAAAACTGTAAAGGAGGAATAATAGCCAGCGTATTCCAAGAGCCGGAACTACTTGGCCAACTGACAACAACAGAAAACATCGCTTTCCCTTTAGCGAGTCACTTGAAAAAAGAGGCCGCTTTGCAACAAGCCGTTTCCTTATTAAAAGAGATGGAGTTGGATGGTCTGGAAAACCGTTACCCGCATGAATTGAGTTTCGGGCAGCAACAACGGGTTGCAATCGCCCGCGCCCTCGCTTATCCTTCCCCGATCCTGTTGATGGACGAACCGTTCAAAGGATTGGACGAAGCCTTGTGCAGCCGGATTATCGGACGTATTCGCCAGCGGCAGGCCATAAGCAGTCAAACGATCCTTTTCACTTCCCATAATCCGGAAGAACTGCGTTTACTGGCTGACCGGATCATCCGGCTGAACCAACCTGATTAGGAAACTTTTACCGGTGAGCAAGGAATCGCAAACCAGAAGGTAGACCCTTTTCCTACTTCCGACTCGACGCCTATTTCCCCTTTCAACATAGAAATAATGGTTTTGCAGATGGAAAGCCCGAGCCCTGTTCCCTGTTTAAACATATCCAATTTGACAAAGCGGTCAAAGACAGACGACAGATGTTCTTTCGCAATACCGGTTCCCGTATCTGTGACATACGCATAAATCCCCGTTTCCGTAATTCTATATCCGAAGCGGATGGAACCGGAAGAGGTAAACTTAATCGCATTAGACAGAAAATTGGTAATCACCTGCGTTAACCGCGTCTTTTCCGATTCGATATAATAATCATTGCCGTCAGTCTCAAAACAAACCTTTACACCCGGTTCGGCCCGCAGAGAAAAGGCCCGCTCCTGCGGTTGGAATATCTCATTCAGGCGGAAAGTAGTGTACACAAATTCCAACTTGCCGGATTCGATCTTGGAGATGTCCAGAATATCCCCGATCAGCTGCAACAGAAACTCGTTGCTCGACTGGATAATCTGCAGATATTCCTGCTTTTCTTCCTCCGTATCAGCCTGCGCCAACAAGGTTGAAAAACCAACTATCGCATTCAACGGCGTACGGATTTCATGACTCATATTCGCGATAAAGGCCGATTTCATCCGGTCGCTTTCCTCTGCCAGATGTTTGGCCCGGACATCTTCCTCATGTTGCTTGTCCACTGTGATATCACGCAGAATACCAATTGCTTTGGATGGCTTGCCATCCTTGTCATATTCATAGACTTCCCCGACCTTTTCCAGCCACACATATTCATCCGAGAAGTAATGGCAACGAAAACTCAGGCGGAGCGAATCGGTTTCTCCCCGTGCAAAAGCATTGACCACATCCCGATACATTTGTTGCTCATCCGGATGTATCTTTTCAGTAAAACTCTCATGGGTAATAAACGTATGAATAATCTCTCCATCTTTGGCAAAAGAAAGCTCGGCTGTCTCATTGATTACATCCCAAATCCAGGGATATATCTTACCGGCCTGACAGGAAAGAGCCAGACGCTTGTTGTTTTCCTGCTGTTCCTCTTCAATCTGTTGCTGACGGGTGATATCCCAGGACATTCCCAACAAATAAGGGGCTTTTCCTTCGCGGGGAACTAACATCTTCATCGTGTCGATCGAACGAAGGACACCCTCTCTGTCTATCATTTGCTCAACAAACCGCTGTGTCTTCTGGCTTTTCAACACATCCAGATCCTTATCCCGGAAAGCCTGTGCCACTACGGGATCGTCAAATAGTTCAAAATCAGTTTTTCCGACAATATCTCCGTGATACTGCCCATATAACTGTTCCATCATCGGACTCGAATAGACATAACGGAAATCATTACCGGTATCCTTTACAAAAAGATACATAGGGACGGAACTAACTATATTCGAAAGCAAACCGGATAAATCCTTATATTCTTGTTCTAATACTTTTTCATCAGGAAAGACAGACATCATACATACAATTTTTATGACATAAGAAAAAACATTCTGGAGGCAAATGTCTTGAAAATAAACGTCACTTGCAAATATTTCGAGAAAGAACTCGTAAGCGGAAGCTAAATAAACACCAAACTGTTATCTTTGTAACTCAAACGTAAAGAAATTATAAGTTATATGATAACATCATTCCATGCACTCATCTCACGCATCTTGAATATCCCTGCCGGACAGGTGGAAAGGACAATCGGATTGCTGAACGAGGGTGCAACCATCCCTTTCATCAGCCGTTACCGGAAAGAAGTAACCGGAGGGCTGGATGAAGTACAGATAGGCAATATCAAGGACCAGCTGGATAAACTGACCGAGTTGAAAAAAAGAAAAGAGACGATCCTCTCCTCTATAGAAGAACAAGGGAAGCTGACCCCTGAACTGAAAAAACGTATCGAGGACTCGTGGGACAGCACCGAAATAGAAGACATCTACCTCCCCTACAAACCAAAACGCGTTACCAAGGCGGAGATAGCCCGCAAGAAAGGTCTCGAACCGCTTGCCAAAGTCGTGATGATGCAAAACGAGCCGAACCTGCTCGCACGGGTAAAGGCATTCATAAAGGGAGAAGTGAAGAACGCCGAGGAAGCCTTGCAGGGAGCCCGCGATATCATTGCCGAATGGGTGAATGAGAACGAAGAGGCCCGTAACACCGTACGTAATTCTTTTTCACATACAGCGATCATCACCTCCAAAGTAATCAAAGGAAAAGAGGAAGAAGGAGCCAAATATCGTGATTACTTCGACTTCAGCGAACCGCTGAACCGAGCCAGTTCGCACCGTCTGCTGGCACTTCGCCGGGGAGAGGCCGAAGGCATCCTGCGTGTCAGCATCTCGCCGGATACGGACAACTGTCTGGACCGTCTGAAACGCCGTTTCGTACGAGGCCGGAATGAAGCCTCCGAACAGGTGGCAACCGCCGTGGACGATTCGTTCAAACGCCTCCTGAAGCCTTCCATAGAAACCGAATTTGCCAACCTCAGCAAGGCGAAAGCCGATGAAGAAGCGATCCGCGTGTTTGCCGAGAATCTGCGCCAACTGTTACTGGCTCCCCCATTAGGACAGAAGCGCGTGTTGGGAGTCGATCCCGGTTACCGGACCGGTTGCAAACTGGTCTGCCTCGACGCACAAGGGGCGTTATTGCACAACGAAGCCATCTATCCGCATCCGCCCCAGAACGAAAAGGGTAAGGCAGCGGCAAAAGTAGCCCAGCTGGTTTCGACCTATGCCATCGACGCAATCGCCATCGGCAACGGGACGGCAAGCCGGGAGACGGAACAGTTCATTACCAACATCCGCTACGACCGTAAGGTGCAGGTGTTCGTTGTCAGCGAGAATGGCGCCTCCATCTATTCGGCGTCCAAGATAGCCCGCGACGAGTTCCCGCAATACGACGTGACGGTTCGCGGAGCCGTCAGCATCGGCCGCCGCCTGATGGACCCGCTTGCCGAATTGGTTAAGATCGATCCGAAAAGCATCGGCGTAGGCCAATACCAGCACGACGTCGAACAAGGCGCATTGAAAAAGAGCCTCGACCAGACCATAGAAAGCTGCGTGAACCTGGTCGGCGTCAATGTCAATACAGCCAGCAAGCATCTGCTCACTTATATTTCCGGCCTCGGTCCAACGCTGGCGCAGAACATCGTGGATTACCGCATCGAGCACGGCCCTTTCCAATCCCGCCGCGAACTGCTGAAAGTTCCCCGCATGGGTGAAAAAGCATTCGAACAGAGCGCAGGTTTCCTTCGTATCCAGGAAGGTAAGAATCCGTTGGATAATTCAGCTGTTCACCCGGAGAGTTATCCGATCGTGGAACAGATGGCAAAAGATCTGAAATGCACGGTTGCCGAACTGATCTCCAACAAGGAGTTGAAGAAGAAGCTCGACCTGAAGAAATACGTCACGGACAAAGTCGGTATGCCGACACTTCTCGACATCATGGAAGAGCTTGACAAACCGGGACGCGATCCCCGCCAGGCCATCCAGGTGTTCTCTTTCGATCCGACGGTCAAGGCGATCGAAGACCTGAAAGAAGGGCAAGTCTTGCCGGGCATCGTCACTAATATCACGAACTTCGGTTGCTTCGTCGATGTGGGCATAAAGGAAAACGGGTTGGTACACATCTCCGAACTGGCTGACCGTTTCGTCAGCGATCCGACCCAGGTCGTCTCGATCCACCAACATGTGAAAGTAAAGGTTTTAAGCGTTGATCTCGTCCGTAAGCGGGTTCAACTTTCTATGAAAGGAATATAAGCGATGAAAATAAACAAGACAAACGTAGCACGCCTGCTAGATAAGGCCAAAGTAGCCTACCAGCTGGTCCCCTACGAAGTAGATGAAAACGATCTGAGCGCCACACACGTTGCCGCTCAGTTAGGTGAGAATGTAGCACAGGTTTTCAAAACGTTGATCCTGCATGGCGATAAAAGCGGTTATTTCGTCTGTGTCATCCCCGGAGCAAACGAGGTTGACCTGAAGAAAGCCGCCAAAGTTTCCGGCAACAAAAGCTGTGAAATGATCCCGGTCAAGGAGCTGTTCCCTCTCACCGGTTATATTCGCGGCGGCTGCTCCCCCATCGGTATGAAGAAACATTTCCCGACATATATCCACCATACAGCCGAACAATTCGACCATATCTATGTAAGCGCCGGACAACGGGGCTTGCAGATACAGCTTGCCCCTGCGGATTTGATCCGGGAGGCACGGGCGGAGGTGGCGGATATTATACAGGTCCTGTAATTTAGGTTATAATATCCGTAATCCGGGTACAAAGGAGATAACTTTTACTGCCGACCTTTGTACCCGAATAATCATTTAAACAACAATTTTATGACACTGGATAATTTTCTGGAACATGTTAAACAATTGAAACCGCTCGATACGGCAGAAATCTACAACTTCATGGATAAAATGAGTGACGAAGCACGGCGCGTGACTTTTGAGCTGAACGGCTCATTCCATACGCAAGAAGAAGTACGGAAACTCTTTTCCCGGCTTTTCGGGAAACAGGTTGCCCCCTCGTTCCGTGTATTTCCACCCTTCTATACGGACTTCGGAAAAAATATAACTGTGGGAAAGGATGTATTCATCAATGCCTGTTGCCACTTTCAGGATCACGGTGGAGTAACGCTGGGCGACGGCTGTCTAATAGGTCACAACGTAGTGTTTGCCACACTCAATCATGACTTCATCCCCGAACGCCGCGCGTCGATGATGCCTGCTCCCATTGTACTTGGGCGGAAGGTATGGGTAGGCTCCAACTCTACCATCCTACAAGGCGTAACCATAGGTGACAATGCCATTGTGGCGGCAGGTTCCGTGGTGACGAAAGACATTCCGACCAATGTTATCGTAGGAGGTGTTCCTGCCAAATTTATCCGCAATATCGAGCAATGAAGAAGCATGTTACAGTTGTGACATGAATAGCGGGTCGGCATTGAGGTGTCGCGCATACCGCATTGTTCGCTCTATCTGCCGGGGTATTCCTTCCTTTACGGCACAATAACTCCATGAAGTAAGTGGTCGTTCTCACTTTTGATAATGATTCCGCCTGCGATAAGCGGGTTACCGGTGCAGGAAAGTCACCCGCTTGTTCATCAGATAATTGACAGCTCCATACACGAAAAGCCCCAGAAACTGAGCCAGGTATTCATTCAGGTCGAGCACTTCGACCATCAGAAGCAAGGCAAGGAACTGGGCGAAATAGGCACAACCGAAAGCAATCAGGAACAAGGGGACCTCGCGACGGAATTTCCCCTTACGGGAAGTAAATATCCAGTATTTACTCCAGAAGAAGTTATTGATCTGGGCAATGATATAGGCCGTGATATTCGTTGCTATATAATTGCAATCGAATTCATCCATCATCAACCAGACTACAGCAACCGTAATCAGCGCATTCAATGTACCAATCAGCATAAACCGGACTACAGGTGTAACTTCTGCCATTTTACTTTTCTTATTAGAAATCGAAGGGCAAATATACAGGAAATAAACAAATAACCATACAACAAGACACGAAGTCTGACGATTAAACTATATATTTGTCGACATGAAATATCTTTTGCTCTGCATAATCAGCTTGTTATCTTTTCAGGCTTGCGTCCGGGAAGATTTGCCTGCTTCCGGTAATTTTGCCTTGAAGGAAGGCGATCCTTTACCCACATTCAGCATCGCCAACCAACATGAAACAGTATCGATAAATGATTTGAAGGACAAGAGCGCTCTGATCATCTTCTTCAGTACGACTTGCCGGGATTGCCAGCAGGCTTTTCCGGATATAGCCGCTTTATACAAGGAATATAAAGACAATCTGTCTGTCCGTGTCCTCCTGATTGCCCGCGACGAAACGGAGGAACAAGCATCTGCCTATTTCCGGAAACACGATTTCGATATGGAGTTTTTTCCTGACCCGGAGCGGAAAGTCTACTCCCTTTTTGCCGATAACACCATCCCCCGCGTCTTCCTTGCCGATAAAAACGGCACGATCATCCTGACGCAAACAGAGAAGGTCGATGCAGACGAAATCCGTACGAAAGTATACTAAAACTGACATTTCCTCTATCGATCTTCCCCTTTCATCTCTTTAAAATAACAGTATTGCGAGCTTTTATAGTTTTGCAGGCAAGTTATAAAGAGAGAATATGAAGCATTTAATATGGAGTTTGATTCTTGTGGGATCGATTAGCGGCCAACCTCTGTTGGCGCAAGTGTTCTTGAAAACGGAATATATGTCTGCAACAAACTTCCGGGACATCGACAATAATAAGACTGGAGGAAGAGGAGACGCTAAAGTCGTACAAGTCGGGGTTAATATCCCGGTTGCAGTTAAAATGGATGAGAGCGAGAAGTTGCTTTCTGCGTGGAGCATTACGTGCGGAGGTTCATACACCTCAATGAATAATAAGGGATTATCCGCCGAGATTGGCCTCTCTTCCATCCTCGATGCTCAAATCGGGCTGATGCATATGCGCCCGGTCAGTGAAAAATGGTCGTTGATCGCCTCCGTCGGGATCGGGATTTATACGGATGCCGGTACGTTCTCCAAATTCTCTTTCAAGGATCTGATGGGAAGCGGAGGCGTTCTCTTTGTCTGTCATCTGAAGCCTAATCTCGATATAGGTGGAGGGATTATGCTGAACAGTACGTTTGGCTATCCGATGGTTTTCCCGGGCTTTTATATAAACTGGACACTCACGGGACGTTATACGGTGGAAATATCCATGGTGAATGCGATTGAGATGTCGTGCGGCGTCCGGCTCAACGAGTCGTTCAACCTGAAACTGATCGCCTCCATGGATGGTATGCTTGCTTTTACGGAGAAAGAGGGTAAAAAGCAGATGTTCACCCAACAATATATCGTAGCCGGGCTACAACCGGAGTTTGTATTGGGGAAAAACCTGACTCTTCCCGTTACGCTCGGCGTCTCTCCTTACCGGACTGCATTCTCTACAGATCGTACGTTGAAAGCCTTCTTCAAAGATACGGGAAGCGATTTCGATCCGCATTTCTCGCTTTCACCTTATATTAGCGCGGCAATCAAGTACGGGTTCTAAGAAAAATAGCCATCTTTATCGGACAGAAGAAAAAGAAAGACAAATATGCTGATAAAACAAAATATCTCGGACGACATGCTGATGAACTTCCTGATGGCGCCACGCTACAGGATATACAGGCATCTGATCCTGATTTTCTTTGTGGCGATGATCTCGATCAACCTGGCAAATTTCACATTCCATGAAGACAATGTGTTTTTCCGCCGTGCCATCCTGATTGAAAGTGCCGGTTCCCTGATTCTCTTTCTTGCGGCGATCTACCTGAATATATATGTGCTGATTCCCCGATTAATGCTGAAGAAAAAGTACGGACTATACGGGCTGGCACTTTTCTTAGTGGTTGCTTTCCTGATACTGACCGCATTTCTATACGATTATTGTACCTATAAATCATACGGAGTGGAGTTCGGGCAATATTCCTATTTCTATAAGAACCGTTTCTTTCCGTTGGAGATCGTGTCGAACTTTCTGCTATTTATGATTTGCTGCATCGGTCCCTCGATGATCACGTTGCTTCGCCACTGGCTCGACTATGGGCAGCGGGCAAGCAAGCTGAAAAAAGAAAAGCTCCATTCGGAACTGGAACGGCTGAAGAACCAGGTCAGCCCGCAGTTTCTGCTGAATATGCTATCCAAGGCGACGGAATTGGCGGTCGTAGACCCGCGGCAGACATCCGTGATCCTCGTCCAGTTGGGAAAACTGCTCCGCTATCAGCTTTACGATAGCAGCCGGGAGAAAGTATTCCTGTCGGCCGATCTTGCTTTCCTCGAAAACTTCCTGAATCTGGAAAAGATGTTGGACCCGATGCTGCGTTTTACGATCACGAAAGAGGGGCCGGTCAATTTCTCATTGGTCCCGCCTCTGCTTTTTATCCCGTTCGTCGAATATTTTATCCATCAGAGCGGAGGTACGGAGAAAGAATACTACATCCATCTGACCTTCCGGGTGGAGAAAGGAGAACTCTTTTTCAGCTGTGCCAGTTCCGTCCGGAACTGCGATGTGTCCAAGCTCGACAATATCCGCCGCCGGCTGGAACTGCTGTACGAAAGATACTCCCTGGAAGAAGTGCAGGGCGATACGGAAAACAGGATTAATATGTATTTAACTTTAAGCCGATGAATGCAATAGCAGAACTTCTGATCGATCGCAAATACCATATCCTCCGCCATTCTTTACTACTGGCGGTGAGTCTTATCATGGCAATTGCAAATTTCTATAATGAATACCCATTCGGAGATCATCCTATTGTCGGATCTCTCCTGATGGTGATATTTCTGGTTCCTATCTATGCAAACGTATATATATTGGTTCCGCGCTTGCTGTTCAAGAACCGGTTCATTCCCTATCTGATGATGATGGTGGCGGTAGTTTTTCTGACTATCCTGTTAGTTATATGCCTGCAATTGATCTCGAATGATGATATTCAAAAAGATTTGAAAGAAGCGGATTGGTCGATTATTGTCCTGAACTTCTTTTCTTCGGTCTTTTCGCTGGCGTTGACGATTGCCGGTACTACTTCTATCCTGCTCTTCCAACATTGGATCATTTATGCACAGGAGATACAGGAACTGGAAGAAACGACGATGCAATCGGAACTGGAACAGTTGAAAAATCAGATCAACCCGCATTTCCTCTTTAATATGTTGAACAATGCCAATGTGTTGACACAGGAAAATCCGGAGGAGGCGGCCAAAGTTCTCCGCAAGCTGAACGAACTGCTAAAATATCAGTTGAACGACCGTAACGCCGTGTCGGTCCGGCTGGAAGACGAGATACTGTTCCTGAGCGATTTCCTCAATCTGGAAAAGCTGAGACGGGACAACTTCAATTTTATCATCACCCGTGAAGGTCCGGTCGGAGAAGTCTCGCTCCCTCCGCTCCTGCTGATACCGTTTGTGGAGAACGCGGTGAAGCACAACAACGATAACCGCAATCTGTCGTATGTCCATCTGCTTTTTAAGGTGGAAAGAGGATGCCTGCAGTTTATATGCGTCAATTCCAAACCCTCTTTCAGTCAGGAGGAAAAGCGGGACGGAGGTCTGGGGCTTGCCAATATCAAACGGCGCCTGCAACTTCTGTATGGGAAGGATCATACGCTGCGTATAGAAGAAAACAAGATAACATATACAATCTATTTACAAATAAAATTATGAATTGCATTATAGTAGATGACGAACCGTTAGGCCGTAAAGCCATTGAATTACTGATACAGGAAACCCCGGCACTGCATCCGGCAGGCAGTTTCGGCGACGCAGCCACAGCCGGGCTGTTCCTGCAACAACATCCGGTAGACCTGGTTTTTCTGGATATTAAAATGCCGGGAATCAACGGGCTGGATTTTGCCCGGACGATCCACCGGAATACACTCGTGATCTTCACAACCGCCTATATCGAATATGCGTTGGACAGTTATGAAGTAGACGCGATCGACTACCTCGTCAAACCGATCGAGCAGGAACGTTTCCGGAAGGCGGTGGAGAAAGCCGTCGCCTACCATCGCCTCCTGACGGCAGATACGCAAAACAGCAGCATCGAATCGGTGATAGACGACTGTATGTTCGTGAAAGCCGAACGGCGTTTCTTCAAGATCTTCTTCCGGAACATTCTTTTTGTCGAAGGGCTGAAAGATTATGTCGTGATACAGACTGTCGACCAGCGTATCATTACCCGGATGAACCTGAAATCGATCTACGAACTGCTGCCGCATAACACCTTTCTGAGAATAAACAAATCGTATATCGTCAACACGACGCATATCGAGTCGTTCGACAATAATGATGTCTTTATCGGGAAGTACGAAATTGCGATCGGGAACAGTTACCGGGAGGCGTTTATAGAGGAATACATAAAAAAGAACGTGTATCAAAAGTCATTCTTATTCCCCTCTTGAGAGGGGGAAGGGGGTGTGTTAAATACATGC
>URZO01000045.1 GCA_900552465.1 uncultured Parabacteroides sp.
TATAATGATTAGGATGAGATGGCGGGTCAAGCCCGCCAGGACACAGACGCTATAAATACCGACTTTTGATACCCCCTCCTTATCATTCATCCATCGGGAACTGTACCCCCCACTCCGACCGGAGATCGTCCAGCATCCGCATGACACGCAGGGTTTCGCTATGCGGCATATAAGGCGTCTCGATCTTTCCCTCACGGATGGCATCGATCGAAGCCTGCACCTGATATTCGAAGCCTGTTATCTGCGGCGGACAAGTATAACGAGCCACCTCCTCATGATTAATCGAATAGACAACCGCCTGCTGCGGGTTATTGATATTGTCGACTATAATGTAGCCGTTATCTCCGGAGATAATCCCCTGCCTGTCATTCGCACAGAAAGCAGTCATTTGCAGGACGGCCATCCGGTGGTTCTTATAAACAAACGTAATACTGTTCTGCAAATCCACGCCCGTCTCCCCTTTCACGCAGGCCGAGGTAATCCCCGTGATCTCCGTGCCGAAAAGCATCATGGCGAAATTGATCGGATAGACACCGATGTCCAGCAAGGCGCCCCCACACAGGTCCGGCCTGGCAATGCGCTCCTTCTCTGCAATCGGATAGCCGATGTTGGCGGTCAGCATCATCACCCGTCCGATCGTCCCGTTGTCCACCAGCTCGCGAAGCGTCGCGGAGAAAGGCATATAGCGCGTCCAGATCGCCTCTGTCAGAAACACCTGTTTCTCTTCCGATAGCCGGATCAGCAACTCCGCTTCCCGGGCATTGGCCGTAAAAGCTTTCTCCAACAAAACAGGTTTGCCCTTTTCGATGCACATCCGGGCATGCTCGAAATGGAAGGAATGGGGAGTGGCGATATAAATCAACTCTACTTCCGGATCATCCGCCAGTTCTTCATACGACCCGTAAGCCCGCGTAAAACCCCATTCACGCGCGAAACTTTCGGCATTCCCGAAGTTACGTGAGGCTACGGCATACGGTTCTACCCCTTCCATATCGCGCAACGTATGCGCCATCTTGCGGGCAATATGCCCGGCTCCAATTATTCCGACTTTAAAGTTTTCCATAATACCATATTCTTTTATTAGTCGGTAAATATACGAAATAATGTGCCAATGGGGAAATATGCCAATATGCCAATGATAAGAAAAACTGAACCCTCCCGTATTTCCATCTCATAGTTATGGTTTTGCTAAATCATTACTATGACATGTTTACTCCATAGTTATGCGTAAAAGCGTATATTTGCAGCAAAATACATAAATATGGCAACAAATAATAAGCAGATGTATCGTTTTCACTTTCTGGCAATCCTTACCGTTATTATATGGGGTACTACTTTTGTTTCGACTAAAATATTAATAGGCAACGGACTAACGCCGGTCGAGATCCTCCTTTACCGTTTCGCACTGGCATACGTCGGGATTTGGTTCTTCTGCCCGCGTAAACTGCTGGCCAAATCAAGGCGGGACGAACTGCTCTTTCTCGGGGCAGGGCTTTGCGGAGGCTCTCTTTATTTCATTGCAGAGAACACGGCACTGGGGATAACTCTTGCATCCAATGTGTCGCTGATTATCTGCACAGCCCCTATCCTGACCGCTCTTCTTTCGCGACTGTTCAACAAAGGGGAACGACTGAAAAGGCATTTGATATATGGTTCCCTGATGGCATTGCTCGGAGTGGCGCTCGTAGTGTTCAACGGTAGCTTTATCCTGCAGATTAACCCGCTTGGTGATATGTTGACCTTATTGGCTGCCTTGATGTGGGCGTTCTACGGATTAATACTGAAACGGCTGGGGAACCGGTATCCGACTCTTTTTATCACCCGGAAAGTATTCTTCTACGGAATCATCACCCTGATTCCTGTCTTGATAATCTCTCCTATTCATCCACAAATAAAAGTACTGACTGAACCTGCCGTTATCGGAAACTTGCTGTTCCTCGGCCTTATCGCTTCCCTGCTCTGTTATATCATGTGGAACACTGCCGTGAAAGAACTGGGGGTCGTCCGCACGACAAACTATATATATGTCGTTCCCTTAGTTACGCTTCTGACTTCGGCCATCGTGATCGACGAAACGATTACGGTGATAGCTCTAATCGGTTCCGCCTTCATCCTTTCGGGTGTATATGTGGCAGAGAAAGGATTCACATTACGGCAAAAGCGATTGAATCAAAATTAATTCACTATTTATATTGTTTCTCTTTGGATACTCGCCGGGAACCCGGTTCCCTTTCAAACCGAATCAAATAGCTAACCCAAAAAGGGGCTGTGTCATAGTGAACACAGCCCCTTTTTTATATTTCCGCAATATTATTGCAACCGGCGAAGGCCCACAGCCTTGTTATATTGGGCAAGGGAGGCTTTCTGCTGGTACCAGGTCTGGATCAGGCTGCTGTAGGACTGAATCCAGGAGAGTTGGGCGGAGAGTACGTCGAGGATCGGAAGTTTACCTTCGTTGTAACTGAATGTATTCAGGTCGAGGTTTTCTTCCGCTATCTGACAGGCTTCTTCGGCCATCTTGATCTGCTTGGTATTCTCCGTCAGGCTGGTCCAGGAGTTGGCCACTTCCTGCGAGATCTGATCGCGGGTGTTATCCATTGCATATTCTTTGCTGCGCAGGATTGCTTTCTGCGAATTGACCTCCTTGAAGCGGGCACCCCAACGGAACAAAGGTATCTTCAACGATGCAAATACGGCAGGTGTCCAAAGCTGGTCGGAACCTTTCACATTCAGCATCGGCGTACCCCAAGTCCCTTGGAACCCGACTGCCAGTGTCGGGTTGTATTTGGCCTTTGACAAATTGATCTGCCGCTTCTGGTACTCGATATTCAATTTGGAGATCGTGAAATCCGGACGGTTCTGCAAGGCAGCCTCCTCTCCTACATGTTGCGGTAAAGGTTGAACCTTTGTAATGGAATCGGCAATATCTACCGGAGTCATAGGAGGAACACCCATCAGGACATTCAGGTTCTGCAAAGCGATCTGATAATCTTTATAGGCAGAGCTTTTACTCAATTCCGCCTCTTTCAAACGCGACTGCACTTGCAACAGGTCGGTCTTACTGATCTGTCCGTCCTCAAAACGGGTAGTCAGGATATTGGCAAGTGTCTGTACAATATCAACATACTGGCACATCACGTCGTACATACCTTTGCGGGCAGCGGCAGACCAGTAGTTCAGGTCGGCGGCATAAATAATATTATCTGTCGTCAGTTCTTCGGCCTCGGAAGCGATCTGTCCCTGAACCTGAGCAGCTTTATAACTATTGTAGATCTGTCCGCCGGCATAGATCGGCTGGCTTACCGTAGCTCCCAGGCTATAGGTATTGTGATCCATTGGAACTGCTGTCGATCCGAAATCCAAATCATATTTATTGATACGGTACTGATAACTGCCGGAGAAGTCCACAGCAGGGAAGAAACCCGTTTTGGCTGCCTTGACAGCCTGTTGCATCGCAATGCGTTCTTCGGCACTTTGTTTTATCTGGCGGCTATATTCAAGCACTTTCTGCTTGTAGTCTGCTGCCGTGACAGGCTTTTCCTGTGCTCCCACAGATAAAGCCCCCAACAGCAAACAACCGATAATTATTCTATTTCTCATATTATTCCGATTTAATCTTAAAGAATATACAATAGGTCACCGGAAGGACGAAGATGGTCAGGATAGTCGAGATGAACAAACCTCCCATGATCGTAGCAGCCATACCGGCAAACATGGCGTCGCCCAACAACGGCAACATACCCAGAATCGTCGTACCCGAAGCCATCGTCACCGGAACGATACGCGTCTTGGTCGCCTCGATAACAGCATTCACCGGCGCCAGGCCACTGTTGAGCTGCAAACCGATTTCGTCCACCAGCACGATCGCATTCTTGATGTTCATACCGATCAAGCCCAGCAAGCCCAACATAGCAAAGAAGTCGAGCGACTTGCCGAACACCAGCAAGCCCAATACCACACCGATAAAGATCAACGGCAACATACACATGATCAACACCGGCTTCCGGTAGAATTTCGGGAAGAGGAACAACAGGGTTATATAGATCAAACCGAACATCAACGGGATGTTGGCAGCGATCGCCTTGTTTCCCTTATCCTGTTCGGACTGTTCACCGAAGTATTGCAGTTTATAGCCTTCTGGCACCTGTACTTCCTGTTGCACTTGTTGCCACAACTGGCTGAAGGCCGCCATCGTATTGGCCCCGCGTTTCGGTTCGCACTGCATCATCATATAACGCTGGCGGTTATAACGCTTGACAACGCTAAACTCATAATCGAGCGAGAAATCGTCAATCACCTGCTCCACTTTTACGGAACGGCCTTTGGCGCTGTAAACCGGAAGCGTTTTAAGATCGTTCAGGTTCATGGAATCACGATCGGCATCTTTCATCAGGATCGGCATAAAGACGTCTCCTTCGCGGTATTCGCCGAGCGGCACACCGTTTGTAGCCGAACGGAGCGAATAGGCCATCTGCTGGCGCGTAATACCCAAGCGAAGCCCCTTCTCCTGCGAGTATAAGGGTTTCCACACCGGGACTTTATTTCCCCAGCTGTTGCGCACTTCCATCACCATATCGTTCTTGCGTGCTATCTCCTGTGCCCGTTGCGTCAAGGCAACCAGCGTGTCGATATTGTCACCCACAAAGCCAATTTCAATAGCGGCATCCGGCACGGGAGACAAAGCGAACAAAGCTGAACGGGTCAGGATATCCGGATAGTTGGCAACCATATATTCATAGAACTTGCTTTCCTCGCTTTGCGCATCCTTGGCATCCTTCGTTTCGATCAGTACATTGGCAAAGTTAGGCTTCGGGCCGATAGAAGAACTTGCCAGATAATAACGGACCGGAGAGCCGCCCAAGGTGAATGAATAGGACTTGATCTTATCATTATTCTTCAGATAATCCTCAATCTTGATCACGTTCCTTTCCACATCATCGATGCCATATCCTTCCGGAAAGATCAGGTCGGCACGGAAATAAGGCTTGCTCATGATCGGGAAAAAGCTCTGCGGCATAATGCTCATGATAAACAGAGACAGGAATAAGGTTGCGACAACCGAAGTAAGCGTGACATAACGACGTTTGATCAGACGGCCCAAGACCTTTTCAAACCTGTGATACAGTTTGGTGTCATACGGGTCTTTGGCTTCTCCGGGTTTTGCTTCTTTCAGGATGAAATTACCGAAAGTAGTCGTCTGAGTCAAAGCCAGCACCCAGCTTAAACCCAACGATACGGCCAAGACGATAAACAACGGTTTCACGATCTCGGCAACCGAAGCCGGAGCCAGATACATCGGCAGGAAGGAACAAACGGCGATAAAGGTAGCACCTAACAACGCCCACTGCGGCTTTGTCGCACCGTCGACCAAAGCCTGGTAACGGGAAAGACCGCGTTTGATGCCGACCTGTGCATTGTCCGTCACCACAATCGCGTTATCCACTAACATACCCATCGCAATGATGAAGGCAGCAAGCGAGGTCCGGTTCAGCCCGACGCCCCAGATCAACATGATCAGCAACGTACCGCCGACCGAGAAAAGCAACGAACTTCCCACCAGCATACCGGCCCGAGAACCCATCACAAGGAAGATAATCACGATTACAATCAGTAACGATTCGATCAGGTTCAGGATAAAGCCGTTGTTTGCTTCGTTGGCAATCTGGTTCTCCGGATAGATAGTTTTTAGTTCCATGCCGATCGGGAAAAGCTGTTCCATCTCTTTCAGATGGTCGGCAACAGCGTTACCGACAGCCACTACGTCATCCTTTGCACCTGTAGCCACACCGATACCGATAGCCCGCTTACCGTCCACACGCATCAGGTTGGAAGGCGGGTCCATATAGCCGCGTTCGACAGTAGCGATATCACCCAGACGGACTTCGCCGCCTCCTTTAGTCACGATCAGCTGGTCGCGGATGTCCTGTATGCTTTTGTAAGTACCTTCGGCACGCACGCGGAGCTGGTAAGTTCCGGTCATAATTTCACCGGTATTGACCAGCAGGTTTTGTGTCTGGAGGACTTGCTGGATCGAATTAGGATCGATCCCCAGGTTTGCCAGCTTAGGCACGGAGATACGGACATTTACGACCTGTGTCTGTTCAGCAAACAGATAGACTTTCTGCACACCGGGGATAGGCGTCAGCTCCGTCTTGATCTTCTGTGCCCAGTCGCGCATATCGTCGTAGGTAAAACCTTCGTCGGCCGTCAAGGCATAATAGATACCGAACACATCCCCGAAGTCGTCGCTCACGTTAATGGCGGAAGCTCCACTCGGGAGGCGAGGTTGTATGTTGGCTACTTTACGGCGCAACTCGTCCCACTTGACGGGCATATAATCCGGCGACAAGGTCGGCTGCAACTCGATCGAGATCTTCGACATACCAA
This sequence comes from uncultured Parabacteroides sp., assembly GCA_900552465.1. Taxonomy (GTDB): domain Bacteria; phylum Bacteroidota; class Bacteroidia; order Bacteroidales; family Tannerellaceae; genus Parabacteroides. Next base: position 6,388 of record URZO01000045.1, read on the forward strand.
AATAGGATTCAGACTTAATCTGAAAAACATCCGACATGGATTGAATTTCCCGTTCGATAGGTTCCGTTATCAGTTTCTCTACCTCCAGAGGAGTGGCGCCCGGATACTGCGTAACCAAAACTGCCTGTTTGATTACAAAGGGCGAGTCCTCCTTCTTCGGCAATTTGAAGAAAGAATATATACCTCCTATCAGCATCACTGCCAGAAAGAAGTATATAATCTTCTTATTCTCTAAGGAATATTTTGGAAGATTCATTATTTATCAGCTTAATCTGTTAATACTCTAACCTGTTGTCCGTCAACCAGGCGGGTAGCTCCGGCCGAGACAACCTGGTCGCCGGCTTTCAGCCCTTCGGTAATGACAACATTGTCTTTTCCCACCAGTTCAGCTTCCCTGATCTGGCGACGTTCCACTTTCTGCGTCTGGCTATTGTAGACGAAGACATACTTATCCGCATTTTCTTCGTTGGCTACAACAGCGGAAAGAGGAACCAGCAAAGCACCTTCGTTAAAGCTTTCGCTTTCGATATGCAGAATCACACGGCAGGAAAAGCCGACAGCCACTTTATATTTCTTCAGATTAAACTCCGGATCATCTATGTACAGGAACACCGGTACGCCGGAACCGTCAGGAGATGCTTCCACATATTCTTTCACCTTCGCTTTGAAACGGACGCCTTTGTAGTTGTCAAACTCTACATATATATTATAAGGCGTGGAGAAATAGGTGATGTTCGTCTCCGGCATCGTGAACTGCACCTGCAGCTTGTTCGGATTGATCAGGCAGACAATTCCCTGACCAGCCTGAACCTTCTGATAGTTTTCCACATATTTCTTCTGGATGAAACCATCGAAAGGCGCGCGCAATTTCGTTTGTTCCAATTGGTTCTGGGCATACTCGAAAGCTGCTTTGGCGTTTGAATAAGAGGCTTCAGTCGTTTCATATTCCTGTTTGGAAATAGCCTGTTTGGAAAGCAACTTCTTAGCACGCTGCAATTGCGCTTCGGCTGTCTGAAAAGAGGCTTTCTTCGCTTCATATTCCCATTTGAAGTCTTGCGGATCGATTTCAGCGACAACCTGTCCCGTACGGACTTTCTGCCCTTCGTCTACATTCAGCGAGATCAGCGGGCCGGACATCTTAAAGGCCAGGTCACTGAACTGGTCCGGCGAAACCACGCCGCTAAACGACTTTTCCACAACATTCAAAGAGGTCACTTCCGCCAGTTTCACCGGACGGGGACCTTGCTCCTTCACCGGCGGCTGACTACATGACATCAATGCTGCCAATACAAAAACGGGGATTAATTTACCACTCATGATAACTTGCATTTAGTTATTTGTTATTACTATTTATAATCTGATATTTAATGGCATAACTCTGGTTTATTATACCGTAGTTATACAACATCCTTTTAAATTCTATTGTTCCGATTCACATCGGATTTCAAAAAGACCAACTGTCCCAATCGACTACTCGCTCCATCTCTTTTTCCTCTCCATCCGGGATAGAAGGGAAAAAGTCGATACCTGTTACTTTCTCGACACTATCGACAGGAATTGCCATCGACTTCAACGAGTTATCTTTATAGTCCCTATTCTCGAAAATGAAAGCGATACCTTTATAACCGCTTCCCGTATGATAACATAATACTTTGTAAAATGACTCCGGTATGGCTACCCGGTTTTTACCCAACCGTTTCATATCGTCTGTTATGACCGGACCTGTAACAATCAGCAACGAACCGTTGTCCATCGCCCATAAACGGCATTGTTCTTCCAGGTCTTTCCAGATTCCCCGGTTCAGTTTCGGTATTTGCGGACAGATATTACTCAGGTAGAAAGATTCGCGCATGGCTTTGGCAGACCATTTCATATCGCCCGCCGGAGCCAGATGCCCCCGGTCGTAGCCCGTACGTGAATAATCTTCATTCGTAGCACTCGCCCCTTTCACCAGCGGATCGGGTACGAACTTATTGGAACGTTCCGTCTTCCGGCTTTTGGCTTCCGTAGCGGTCAGTTCGTAGGCCACCCAGTTTGCGATACGATATTCGGAATTATAAGACACTGTGTATCCTTCATGCTTGATTACCTGTTCCTGGCGTTTTGCTTTCAGGCGAGGAATCTCCGTATTGGCAGGAATTTTAAATGTCTTTGTGGAAGTAGCAACCGGAGCTTTCCCGGCCGAAGTCTTTTGGGGCGTTTGCTGTTTGGGTGCATCCTTCTTGGGGGTAGCTACAGGCTTTTTTGCAGCAGCAGTAGCCTGCATTTTCTTCTCCTCTGTTGCCGGCTTCCGGCCTGCAACAGGAAAAAAGTAATTATATATAAACAGAAGTCCGATAAAACAAGCAAGCACGATAAAAGCACCGATAAACATCCGCTTCACTGTTGAAAGGAAAGCCGAAGTCTTTGGGGTCTTCTTTTTCGGTCTTCTTACACTCTTTCTTTTTGCCATCTCTCTTAATAAACCTGTTCCTATTGGGCGCAAAAGTAGGCAATATCAATATCCTACACAATATCAAGAGAATAAATGTATTGGTCTGTATCGTTAAAAAAAGTGCCCCGATTAAAAGGGGCACCTTCATTTATAACGTCCGGGACGGAATGGTCAGTGTATATTCTCCCGCCTCCAACCGCTTCACTTTCCCCTTTGAGACAGGGATTTCGGCGGTCGTTCCGGCAGGGACGGACAGAGTCATCCAGATCTTACCGCCTTTCCGGTTTAGGAAAACCTGTATCTTTCCGTAATGAGTGTCAACCGTTGCAGATGTTTCGGTCAGGGTTCCCATCTGCGGACAGACCTTAAACGACCGGAAACCGGGCGAGGTCGGTTCTATGCCGCATACTTTCTGGCTCAAGAGGGTAAGTGGGCCGCCACTCCAGGCATGGTTGGTCGTCCCGCCGCCGAAGCCATCCGGGCCGATCCCCCAACCTTCGAACAAGGTGGTGCAATCAGGATACAGGTCCATCATCTTGGCATAGCGCTGCCGGGTGCGTTCAAGGGCAAATGCCGGTTCATTCATCTGGAAAAGCGCTTCGAGCACATACTTCTCCATATAAGGACTGGCATGATATTCCTTTTTCAACACCTTCACCAAAGCCGGGTATTTATCGGCGGAAGCCAGGCCGGAGACAACAGCCATCGCCTGTGCGCGGTCGTCCGTCTCGCCCTTATAACCGGGAGAGCGGTAGGCGGTGCCAGTCCAGAATTTCGTGTCGAAACATTTCTCTATGCTGTACATCATGCGGCCTATCTCTTCGGCATCGGCCGTCTTGCCCAATTGCAGGGCAAAAGCCTTTTCTGCTTTCAGCGCCAGGTAATACCAGCAGTTCGTGAGGACGCCCATATCGATCTCTTCGCCCCAGTCGCCCCAACTCCAGTCGCCGTCGCGCTCGATAGCCAGACCGCTCTTGTCGACCTGCCAAACCTGGTGCAGATAGCGGTGCAGGCGGTCGTAGATACCGGCAACGAAACTGCTGTCGCCACTATAATAATACTGCGTATAGAAACCATACCAGCCGACGGACGCCAACATCTGCAAAGGCAATTCCTTCCGCCAGTTTCCGGCAGGCGAAGGGGCGAATATCACGCCATCCTCCCGTTGCCAGTTCATCAGCTCGTGGATACCCTTCAGCGCCATCTTATGGCTGGACGGGGAAAGGGCATAGAAGGCTTCACCCAGCTCGTTCACTTCATCGCCCCACCACTGGGCACGCTCGCGGTCCGGACAGTCCATATAGCTATCGCGCATGGTTATATATAAGGTACGGGCCGAACGCTTCCACAGCTCATTCATAAACGGATCGTTGCACTGGAAAGAGCCGGTGAACTCCGCATCGTAGCCCGTCTCGCGGAACTTCACATCGAGCACCTTCACCCCTTCCGGCAGGATATACCGCATCTCGTGCCCGTTCATCCAACCGTAGCTTTCGTATTCCTGGACACCGTCGCGGGTGATATATTCGCCACGGACGTTGTTCGCGCTGCCTCCCTCATAATTATCGGTCAGGAGATGGATCGTCTTGCCCGCCGGGGCTTCCACTTTCAGATAGGGGGTCACCTGGCAGTTATAGGGCAGGCGGCAATAAAGCGTATCGCCGGCAGCCGACTGGCGGACATCGACATACGGCTTCAGGCCATAGTCTTTAAACAGCGGGATGGGGCGTTCCACCAGCTTGCCAAGTGGCGCCACTCCCACTTCGGAGATGACGACAGCCTCCGGCATCCCGCCCGTAAAGCCCGGCTGGTTCCAACCGGCCATTTCCATCCGCGCATCAAAACGGATGTTGCTTTCCGGTAAACGGTAGTTCGGGAAAGGAGCTTCCGTATTTTGATAAGCCTCATAGACAGCACATCTCCAACTTGCATCGGATACAATCTCTATGCCCGGCGCAACGGCTTCAAACAGCAGGGCGGCCAGTCCGCTATTCACGTGGCTGAACCCGTTCTTGCCGAAATGCCAGACCAGGACGGCTATCGTATTCTCGCCGGTGGTCAGGTAGGGAGCGATCTCCACCGAATCATAATATGTATCATGCAGAGACGGACCACGCTTCAACCCTCCTTCAAACACAACCAACCGGCCATTGATCCACAGCCAGTATTTGCTATCGGCGGCAATATGGGCGGTAAGCGTTTGCGGCACCTTGTCTATATCGACTGTCTTACGGTACGCTAACCAGGTGTTTTCGGCACTCTGGCAACGCTCCGTATTGATCCAACGGGCTTTCCAGTCGGATTTGGCCTGAACGGAAGCGAAGCATCCGATCAATAGCAGCAACAGGAAGTAATTTCTCATCGTATTCTTATTTATCAGGTTAATCAGTATACGTTAACGTGCGTACCGGAGCCGACCTTCTTTGTCTGGTCGCCTACCCGGATATCGGCCGTACAGCCGGAGGGGATTGTCACCGTAAGCGTCACCTTGCCTCCTTCCCGCTTCCATTCGCTGGTAATCAGTCCGCGTACGGAACGGTATTCGCCTTTCGCCCAGTCCAGTCCTTCCACGAAATGAGGGGTGATCAGGATATGGCTGAATCCCGGCTGCTCGGCATCGTAATTGATACCGGCAAGCTGGTTCATCATCCAGGCCGAAACGTCGCCCATAAAGACATGGTTGAGGGAAGCATCATTGAACTTCGGGCTCAAGGTCCAGGTCTCAGCCAATGTCGAATAGCCCATCGTCTCCACCCAATAACCCCATGAAGGCGCTTCCGTCTTGGTGACCATCTTCATGGCATCTTCCACATAACCGTAGCGGGTCAGCATGGCCGGGACGGATTTACTGCCCAGCAGGCCGAAATCGAGGAAATGGTTGTTGCCACGTACGACCTCGCAGAGTTTATCGGCAACCAACTGTTCCTTGCCTTCGGGAACGATGCCTAAATAGAGGGCGATGGCTTGTGCCGTCTGTGTCCCTTCCGCATAGATACCTGTCTCCGGGTTAAAGAATTTATTGTTGACCAAGGCCTTCAACTCATCCGCCTTCTGCTGGAAAGGAGTGGAATCCTTACCCAGTAAGCGGGCAAAACGGGCCATCAGCGTATAATCCAGATAGTAGTAGGCGGTAGAAGTATAGGTATTATCGGTAGTAGACTTCCAGTAGACCCAGTCGCCCAAGCCGAAGGTCAAGTAACCGTCTTTCTCCTTCGTCTTCAGGTAATCCAGATAGCGGAGCATGGTCGGATAGAGGTTCGCGATACTGCGTGTCTCCCCATAATAATCATACAGAGCATTCGGAATGATGAACATCGCGGCATCCCAAACCGGACCGGGCCATTCGCCGTATCCCCAACCGCTGGACGGGATAATGCCGGAAATATCGCCGGCTTCACGCTGGTTGTCGATAAAGTCGTTCATCCATTTCTCATACAACGTGATCCCGTCGAAGCCTAACAAACCAAGATCGACCGCCACATGTGCATCGGCCGTCCATCCGTTCTTCTCGCGCTGCGGGCAATCGGTCGGAATGCTGTGCAGGTTGCTGCGATAGGCCTCCATCGTTGCGTTCCATATCTTATTCAGCAACGGGTCGGAGCAGGAGAACGAGCCGACTGGATCCACCGCCGTATGCATAAACAAACCGGTCAGGCTTTCTTTCGTCAGCTTGACGGGAGCGGAACTTTCCACTTCCACATACTGGAATCCGTGGTAGGCGAACGAAGGCATGAAGACTTCTTCCTCACCGGTTCCTTTCAGCGTGAAGACATCCATCTGGAACACTTCGCCCGGTTTCACAGGATGATAGTAGACATTTATATTACCCTGTTCCAGACGACCGTCAGCCTTCAACAGCTCGCCGTGCTTCAACGTGATGCGTGTGCCGGGAGCGCCTTTCACCTTCAGGCGGGACAGGCCGGCAAAGTTCTTCTCGAAAGAGAATACATAGAGCTTGTCGCTGAATGCCTTCATGGAGATAGGAGACAGCTCTTCCGTAATCCGGATGCCGGGCATTTGCTGGGCGACCAACAGAGGAGCCGGAGCCTCGGTCACAATGGCCTGCGCCCATTTGGCGTCATCGAAACCGGCGGCATTCCAACCTGCTTCTTCTAAGGTGGCGTCGTATTTGTCTCCGCTGTATATACTATTATACGTATACGGGCCTGTTGCCGTACGCCAGGTTCCGTCAGTAGCAATCACATCTGTCGTTCCATCCGTATATTGGACACGTAATTCGCAAAGCATCTCCGGACGCTGACGCCAGCGCGCCGTCTCGAAATTCCAGACGGCAACAGACTGCTCGTTGAACCAACCGTTACCCAACACCGTTGCAACAGCGTTTTCACCCTTCTTCAGCAACGGGGTGACATCGTGCGTCACATAGAGGATACGTTTGTCGAAATGCGTATAACCCGGATCGAGGTAGTTTTCCCCTACCCGCTTTCCGTTCACAAAGAGATCGTAATATCCGGCGGCGGCGATGTAGACACGGGCTTCCTTTACCTCCTTATCGAGTGTAAACGATTTCCGAAACATCGGGGCCGGTTCAAATTCCTTGTCATTGTTATCGGTAATCCACTGGCCCGACCAGTCGGACGGATCGAACTTGGCAGTCTCGAAAGTAGCCGTTTCGGATGTCTGGCAGACATTCCCGCCTTTATCCCATACCGTGACATTCCAATAATAACGGGTATGCGGTGCTAACTTCATGCCGTCCGTATAGGGTTGCAGGTTACCGGGTGAAGTTCCGATCCTTATTTCCGAACGGGAGGCGAGGAAGTTGTCCTCATTCCCTTTATACTCCCAGGTAAAGCGCGGGCTTTTCGTATCCAAACCAATCGGTTCGCGCAGGTATTCCGTACGCAGGTTGACCGGTACCGTCAATTCGTTCTTACCCTTGCAACCCAACAATGAAAGGAAGGCAAGCGAGCAAATAACTAATGTGTTTCTTTTTCCCATTATATCTTTATTTGATTTGATTATTGTATGATCTTTACTTCGGCTGGAACGTCGATCCGGCTCTTTACCTGACCGTCGGCACCCCTCTCGTGGCGAATCGTAATGACGCCGTACGGTGTCGGGAAAGTTCCTTCCACCCACTCCAGGTCACCCAGGTGAGGCGTGATCCGGACAGTCCGGCAACCCGGCTCCACAACCTGGACGCCCAACACATATTCGCTCAGCCAGGAGGTCGGCCCGGAAGCCCAGCCATGACAAAGGCTATGACGGAAACCCTTATAGCAATAAGCGCCGTAATCACCATGAATATCTTTCTTGCCCGCCGGAACCAATTCGTCGATGCGCGAGGCATCCGGCAACCATTCCATATTGAAATCTTCCCAGAAAGTAGTCGCTCCAAGATCGATCATTGCGCCCCAATATTGGCGAATCACATCGATAGCGCCCCGGTAATCACCGGCGGCAGCCATTGCACGGAGCATATAATAACCGTAGAAAGTGGAGAAGCCTTTCGGCCCGTTTACAGACAGGTATTTCCGGTTTGCTTCTTCCGGCTTCATCAGTCCGGCAAGCGCCAACAGGGAAGCGGCCTGCTTGGAGCCGGGAGCATCAGGGGCAACGCCGGATTTCAACAGCGGTTTCGTTACTTTCGGGGCAGCTTTGACCATTTTCTCCATCATTGCCTGGCATTCGGAGGCAAGCGCGTTCTCTCCCAAGACAGTGCAGAGTTCGTTACCCGCCTTCATCGCCTGCACCATCAAAGCCTGCAAGCCGGCGTTTATCGCCATCGGGTTTGCATTGGAAGGCCAGTCGAGAAAACGGTTTCCGTCGAGTTTCTCCACCCCGTCCACATCCACTTTGGAAATAAGGTGGCGGAGAAGGGCAGTCATATAAGGCTTTTGTTCTTTCAGGTAAACCAGGTCGCCGTGGTAGTAATACCAGTCGCGATGAATCAGCAGCCACCAGATTGAATAGGAACTGATGCCGTTCATCCATTCGGGCAGCGGGGTGATATCACGTATCAGGTCGAGGCTCTTCGGAACCACTTCATTGTAACCGAAGACCGTATTCACCGTCATCACTTCCGGATGCAGGTCGCCCACCCAGACCAGGCGGTCGCGTTTGATCCCGTCCCACAGGTATTCCTGCATATTCAGATGCACGGTATAAGCGCCGGTCTTCCATATCTTATTCAGCCGCTCGTCATTGCAACGGAAAGAACCTTTATACGGAATATCGCGGAAGGTCGATATGGCGCGGACCTCCTTCAAGTGCAAGTCGGCCGAATCATCCAACAGGTCGATGCGGACAAAACGGAAACCGGAATTACCCACTTCCATGACTCCCAACCAGGGAAGGCGAATCGTAAAATCGCGCATGGCATGATCGTTAGTAGCTCCGTTTACTCCGTCAATCTCGCACATGGCTTCGCTCACCGACTCGCCGAAACGGACACGGATGGCAACCGGCTCGTGTGAAGCCGGCATCCCGGTCACAATCTGCAGGCCGCCTTGCAGTTCCTTTCCGAAATCGAGCAGGATGGCAGGGTGTTGCTTGTCGGTACTGGTCATCTTACAAATGGTATGGTTTGCAAGGTCGGACTGCCCGTTACCGGGAAGAAGCAGATAGTCCGCCCCTTGGATCAATCCGCTTTCCTGTTGCCAGACAATACGCACAGGAGGAAGATATTCACGCACACGGCTATCGCGCTGCTGTGCGGACAACGAAACGGTGAGGAATAGAGATATGAGAATTAACTGTATTTTCATGGTAACATTATAGTATTAATAGATAAATGAAGATTTATGGGGTGTATCATATTTGTGACATAGCGTCGGGAGTATCTGTTTCCCCTCTCGAGAGGGGATAAGGGGTGTGTTATCTTTCTGTATATCAAAAAAATTCACACACCCCCTGCCCCCTCTCAAGAGGGGAAGGAGTTACTATCAGTCAATATAAACACACTGATAAATCATCATTTGCAATCGTATATTACAATCCGAACGCCGGCACCAAATCGTCCAGCTGCTTATCGGTCATGCCGGCGGGTTCGTATCCGGCCATGCGAGCGCTGAAATAAATCTGAGCAGATTTGCTCAGGGTGTCGATTGCGTCGAAACATTCGATCAGGTCTTCGCCCACTGCCAGGATTCCGTGTTTTTCCCAGAATACGACATCGTGTTTCTCCAACTGCTTGATAGTGGCACGCGCCAGATCCAGTGTCCCCGGGATTTCGTACGGAACGATACCCACGCCTTTCGGAACGATGATACGGCATTCCGGAATCATGCTCCACAAAGTACGGGTGATCTTTTCCGAATCGAGGAACGGCTGGCAATGCGTCATGCCGATCAGGTCGGTCGGGTGTGTATGCAAAACGACTTTATTATTCCGTCTTAATCCACGCAGATAATTGTGCATCATCAGGTGGGAAGGCAGTTCGGATGTCGGCAAGACCAGCTGTTCGGCAATTATATCGTAGCTTTTCCCATCAGGAGCGATACGGATCAAGGAACCGTTGGCAAACGGATCTTGTGCCACATAACGCATCCGCTTTCCGGTTCCGGTGACATAGAAAATATCGCCTCCAAGAGCCGTCATCGCCTCTTGCAAAGGAATAGCCGGGCCTAATGCGGGCAACGCTTTTTCAACATCGCTCATCAGGTCGGTCAAATTAACAGAGATGTTACCACCGTTGCGTTCCGCCCATCCTTTTGTCCAGAGATAGCCGGCAACTTCGGCGATACGGCCGATTTCGGCCATTAATTGTTCATTGTTTCTGATTCTTTCCATTTTATTTATATACTATTTATGTAACGTGTCATTGCGGGCTTGACCCGCAACCTCATCCTAAGCTAATTTCCAGTTATTAGGATGAGATGGCGGGGCTGTCATCCCGGACCTGATCCGGGACCGCCAAGACACAGACGCTATAAGGACGAATTTAAGCCCTCTAAGATGTAACGCTCTTACAAAGTCTTTACAAATTAGGCAGCAAGAGCGAGAATATCAGGAGACACATACCGCAGATCAGGACGATGATCGTCTGCCTGCTCACTCCCTTCCATTCTTTCAGGATAATTCCCCAGACATTGCTGAAGATCACATTCAACGACATCAGGATGCTCCATGAAAAGGCCAACATCACCGGAGAATCGGCGAAATAGCTCTTTCCCATCCCTAACCCGAAGAATTGTGAATACCATAAAACCCCTGCCAACGCGCAAAATAAGACATTATTCAGCAAAGTACCACCCGATACCGAGAAATAATCTTTCCCTGTCTTATTCCGTATATTCTGAAATATGCAATAGGAAGCATTCGTCAGAAAGCCCCCGATCGTCACCAACAGGATAACCGGGTTCAGCGCGAACAGTTCGCTTGCGCCTGACTGCTTGGCCTTTTCAAGAATCGGAGCGCCGGATTCCAGCCCCAAATTGAAACAGGCGCTCATCACACCCGCCAACAGAGCGACCAGCAACCCTTTTGTCAGGGCGAAGTCCTTCACAGCCGCCTTCTTTTCCTCTTCCGTCATATTACGGGCACGAAGACTCCCGGCATATCCGATCACGGCAATACCGGCAAGCGTGATACACACGCCGATCAACAGGATCAACCCATCGCCATGAAAGAGGTCCGTTCCGCCGAACACCGCCGGGAAAAGGGTACCGAAGCCGGCACAGGTGCCAAGCGCGATACTCTGACCGAGCGCAACACCTAAATAGCGCATACTAAGCCCGAAAGTCAGACCGCCTATCCCCCACAGGACACCGTAGATAACAGCTCCCGTAGCCCCGCCTGCATTCCACAGTTCGGCAAGGCTGCTCCCGTCGGGAATGGCAAGCTGCGCACCCAAGAACGGGAAAACGAGCCAGGCAAAGATACCCTGCACCAGCCAGAAGCTCTCCCAACTCCAGTCCTTAACCTTATTGATCGGGACATACGAGCTGCTCTGCCCGAAACTCCCGATCGCTATGATGATTAAACCGATGATTATTTCCATAACTTAGCGTTTGCTTGTGACTTCAGCCTCGTACTTCTCGATTTCAGCGATGTAATCTTCGCCTACAGGAACGTCGTTTTGCATGCAGAACATATCCCAAACAGCTGTCCAGGGCAGGCTCTTCAGCTCTTCCTGCAAAGCCAGGCGCTGGAAGTACTTGCCTTCAGCCTCGTACTGCTGCAGAGTGGCGGACGGTTCCAAAAGCGCCTGCATAAAGGCCTTCTGTGTAGCACGGCAACCGATCACATAAGCGCCGATACGGTTGATCGTAGCATCGAAGTAGTCCAACCCGATATGCACACGGTCCAGCGCCTCGCAGCGGATAATCTCGCGTGCCAGGTCGAGCAGGTCGTCGCTCAGGATCACAACATGGTCGCTGTCCCAACGAACCGGGCGGCTCACGTGCAACATGATCTCCGGCGTAAAGAGAAGAAGCGCGGAAACCTTGTCGGCGATGCTTTCCGTCAGGTGGAAGTGTCCCGTATCGAGCGTCACGATCTTATTCTTCTTCGCACCGTAGCCCAAATAGAAATCGTATGAACCCACGGTATAGCTTTCCAGACCGATACCGAACAGCTTGGCTTCGATACAATCTTTCATATTAGCATACTTCGTAGCAAAAATCTCATCTAAAGATTGCTCCAATATCTGGCGGTATTTCAAGCGGTTGGCAGGGACTTCCTTGCTTCCGTCGTGAATCCAGAGGTTCATGATACAGGGATCATCCTGGTATTTCCCCATCTCTTCACTAATCCAGCGGCAACGTTTCGTATGCTCGATCCAGAAGTTACGGATATCGTCGTCCGGGCTTGCCAACGTCAGGTCGCCACTCTTCGGATGTGAGAAAGAGGTACTGTTGAAATCCAACTTCATCCCGTTTTCCTTCGCCCACTGCATCCAGCTTTCGAAATGGACAGGCTCCACTTCATCGCGATCGACCTTCTTTCCCTGGAAGTCGCCATATATTTCATGCAGGTTCAACCGGTGCCGGCCGGCGATCAGCGATGCCGCTTTCAATACGTCAGCACGAACTTCGTCGATCGTGCGGGCACGGCCGGGATAATTACCCGTTACCTGGATACCACCAGTCAGCGAACCGCCCTGGTTCTCGAAACCGCTCACGTCGTCTGCCTGCCAGCAATGCATCGAAAGGGAAATCTTCTGCAATTTGTCCATTGCGTCTTTTACATCTACACCAACAGCAGCATACCGTTCGGCAGCCGCATCATACGCTTGTTTGATAATGTTTTCTTTTGTCATGGTCTTATTTTTATGAGGTTACAGATTTATATTTCCTGAAAGCCTCTTCCCACTCGCCGCTGCCTTCCGGCTGGAAGACGGACGGTGAGAGGAAAGAGTTGATCATACGGCGCATCTCCCAACGGTCGGCCACCAGTCCGGCCGCCCTCGCCTGCACCATACAGTTGCCGATCGCCGTCGCCTCCGAAGGCCCTGCCACGACCGGCATATTAATTACATTCGCCGTAAATTGGTTGAGAAGATTATTCATCGAACCTCCGCCGATCACGTGCAATTTGCGGATCGGGAAAGGTGCTATTTCCGATAACAATGTCAGAACTTCCTTGTAACGGAACGCTAAGCTCTCGAAGATGCAGCGGATAAACTCGTCATCTTCGGCAGGCACCGGTTGCCCCGTTTCACGGCAGTATCCGGCAATCGCCTCCGTCATGCTTGCCGGGTTGGCAAAGCGCGGATCATCAGGATTCACAAAACTACGGAAAGGAGTCGCCCGTTCCGCCATCTTGACAATCGCCGGATAGGAATAATCGCGTCCGGCCTTCTCCCACTCTTTCCGGCATTGTTCGAGCAGCCACATTCCGGTGATATTCTTCAGGAAACGGGTTGTCCCGTCTATGCCGCCTTCGTTTGTGAAATTATGGCGGAAAGATTCTTCCGTGATAATCGGCTCTTCCGTCTCGATCCCCATCAGGCTCCAGGTTCCGCTACTCAGGTAGGCGAACTCTTTGTCCTGTGCGGGGACGGCGGCAACGGCCGAAGCCGTATCATGTCCGGCAACCGCCACAACGGGCACCTTGCCTATCCCGGTTTCTTTAGCGAGCGCATCGGTCAGCTCTCCCACTAATGTACCCGGCATCACCACCTCCCGCATAATGGAAGGCGAAACACCTGCTGCCTCCAACAAAGAGGCCTCGAACTTCTTCGTCACCGGATTCAAAATCTGGGAAGTGGACGCATCCGTATATTCACATACCTTTTTGCCTGTCAACAGATAGGACAGCAGGTCGGGCATAAACAGAATCTCTTCGGCAGCCTCCAACGGGCCGAAACCTTCCTGCCCCGCGCGGAACAGCTGGAACAGGCTATTGAAGTTCATGATCTGGATACCGGTCAACCGGTACACTTCCGAACGGGGAACACGCTGGAAATACGCTTCTGGTGCCCCGTCCGTATAAGGATCGCGATAGGCACGCGGCAAGCCCAGCAAAGAACCGTCTTTTGCCAGATAACCGAAGTCGACGCCCCAGGTATCGATCCCGATCGAATCGGGAACAATCTGCCGGCGCGCGCAAACCATAAGGCTTTCTTTCAAAGCATCATATAGCTGATATATGTTCCAGTAATATTTTCCGTGCAATTCCATGATTGCATTCGGGAAGCGGTGGAGTTCCTGCATTTCAAATTTGCCACCTGCCAGAGTGCCCAGAACGGCACGTCCGCTGGTTGCTCCAATGTCGAAGGCTAAAAAGTTATATTTCTTCATGGTACAACAAAGTTCTTTATTTTATAATGACAAAAGTAATGGGTAAATGATTACCTTTGCTTTTGAAAATGATTTTAAACCTTTCAAATCTGACAGATGCGATGGAGAAACAAATTAGCGATCAATTAAGATATCTGGCGATAAGTGCGATGGATGAAGAATGGGGAATTGTCGTCACCACCGTCGGCTACCAGTTCATCCCCCCCAAAGGGAACTATCCTCTTTCCAAACACCCGGACAATTACAATTTCAAACCGCAAACCGGGCGCATCCTGAACGAGTACCAGCTGGTTTATATCACGAAGGGAAGCGGCTACTTCTCGTCTCAATCCTGCAAGGAGCAAAAGATCAGCGCCGGCACCATGATCCTGCTTTTCCCCGGCGAATGGCACAGTTACTATCCGGACAGCGAAACCGGCTGGGACGAATACTGGGTCGGTTTCCGGGGCATGCACATCGACAGACGCGTGGAGAAACGCTTCTTTACCCGCGAAGAGCCGTTGCAGCATATCGGGCTGAGTGCGACCATCGTCGGGTTGTATGAAGATATCCTGAAGTTCGCCTCACAGGAAAAGACCGGCTATCAAGAGATGATCTCGAGTATCGTGCTCCACATAATGGGGACGGTCTATTATAAAAGGCGGAACAACTCCTTTACCAATACATATGTGGTAGATAAAATCAACGAAGCCCGCATCCTGATGAAAGAAATGGTGGAAAACCCGCTGACACCGGAGGAAATCGCTTCCCAGTTAGGGCTTGGTTACTCCTGGTTCCGCCGTATGTTCAAAGAATACACGGGTGTCTCGCCCGCCCAGTACCAGTTACAGCAAAAGCTGCTGAAAGCGAAAGAGCTGCTGACCGGCAGCAGCCTGAACATCTCGGAAATAGCCTACAGCCTCAAATTCGAGAATGCCGGACAGTTCTCCACCTTCTTCAAAAAGAAAGAAGGCGTCACCCCCTCGGAGTTCCGGGAACGGGCACACTAAGCACCATGATGTCGAGTAAAATCGTATATCACTGAATATCAGCCGAATCGTTTAGGTTGTCTAAGTTGCCAGAGGTTTGTGGAAACATATAGGAAAATAAATAATTAATTATATAATCTTTTTATGTTGCTTAAATAATTAATTATTTATTTTCCTATAGAAGTCCAACAACAGCCCTACAACTTAGACAACCTAAACGATTCGGCTGATATTCAGACACATATAAAACAACAAAAAAATGCATACATAACCCTATGCTTTATGGCCACTATCCCATAGCTTTATCCCTCCTAACTCTATGGGTTACGGACTGTCAAGCGCCTCCACAATCTCCCGCACCTCTATAACATTCCCTTCGTGCTCGGGAGCTCATATTTATAGATATCGCGACGGATAGCCATTTTAATGGAGCGTGCCAGGGCTTTGAAGATTCCTTCTATTTTATGATGCTCATTGGCGCCTTCCGCTTTGATGTTCAGATTCATGCGGGCGGCATCACTGAGGCTTTTGAAGAAGTGGAGAAACATCTCGGTCGGCATATCCCCCACCTTCTCACGATGGAATTCGGCATCCCAGACGAGCCAGGGACGTCCCCCGAAATCGAGCGCCACGCTGCACAGGCAGTCGTCCATCGGCAGGCAATAGCCATACCGTTCGATCCCCCGCTTGTCACCTAAGGCCTTCAGCAAAGCCTCTCCGAGCGCGATGGCCGTGTCTTCTATCGTATGATGTTCGTCCACCTCCAGGTCTCCTTTCACCTTAACGGTCAGGTCTATGCCGGAATGCTTGCCGATCTGGTCGAGCATGTGGTCGAAGAAGCCGAGACCGGTTGTAATCTCCGTCGCACCACGTCCGTCCAGGTTCACTTCCACATAGATATCCGTCTCCCTCGTCGTGCGCTGGACTACGGCACGCCGTTCGCCGGCAAAAAGGTATTCGGTCACCCGGTCCCAGTCATCCGTAACCAGAACGGGGGAAATAGCGGGATTGGCGGCCAACAGTTGGCGGGCTTCGTCGTCATCGGCATGCAGCCAAATGCCTTTAGCGCCCAGATTGACGGCCAACTGCATATCCGTCAGGCGGTCACCGATCACATAGCTGTTTGCCAGATCATATTCGCCGGACAGGTACTTGCCCATCATTCCCGTACGAGGCTTGCGATTCGGCGAATTGTCTTCCGGAAAAGAACGGTCGATCAGGATATCGTCGAAGCAGATGCCTTCGCCTTCAAGCGTTTTCAGCATCTTGTCGTGTGCCGGCCAGAACGTTTCTTCCGGAAAGGAAGCCGTTCCCAACCCATCCTGGTTCGTCACCATCACAAACTCGAAGTCCAACTGCTTCCGGATAAAATAGAGATTGCGGAAGACCTTCGGATAAAACTCCAACTTCTCCAAGCTATCCAACTGATAGTCCACAGGCGGCTCTATCACTAACGTGCCGTCACGGTCTATAAATAAAGCTCTTTTCATGCTTACATCTTTTTAAGGGCGTCCAGCAGGGCGTCGTTCTCGCCCGGTTTGCCGACCGTGATACGGAGGCAACCGTTGCACATCGTCACGTTCGTCCTGTTACGCACAATAATTCCATATTTCACCAGATTCTTATAGATCGTATCCGCATTGGTCACTTCGACCAGGATGAAGTTTGCATCCGTAGGATAGACTTTAAGGACGCAGTTCAGCTCCGGCAATGCAGCCAGCAGGCGGATACGCTCGGAAAGGATCGAACGAAGCTGGTTCTCCATGCGTTCCTGGTTTTCCAGCACATAGAGGGCGCGTTCCTGTGTCAGCAGGTTCACATTGTACGGATATTTGATCTTATTGAGAATCGCGATGATCTCGGGAGAGGCAAACGCCATTCCCAAGCGGATTCCGGCTGCCCCCCAGGCTTTCGACATGGTTTGCAGGACAATCAGGTTCGGGAACTTCTCCAACTCGGCAAGGAAAGAGGGTTCGATAGAGAAATCGACATACGCCTCGTCTATCACGACAATCCCCTGGAAAGTCTCCAACACCTTATAAAGCCGGTCGCGGCTCAGGTTGTTTCCCGTCGGGTTGTTCGGGGAACAGAGGAAGATCACCTTCACCCAATCGTTCGCCGCTTTCAGAAGGTTGTCCGTATCCAGGTCGAACTTATCATCCAACTTAACCTTCCGGAACTCTACGTTATTGACATTGGCCGCCACTTCATACATGCCGTAAGAAGGGTCTATGCTGACAATGCTGTCGATAGACGGCTCGCAGAAAGCGCGGATGATCAGGTCGATCGGTTCATCGCTGCCATTCCCCAGGAAGATCGATTCGCGGTTCACGCCTTTGATCTCTGCAATCTTCTTCTTCAGTTCCCATTGCATCGGGTCGGGATAGCGGTTGTACGGCCTGTTGAACGGGTTCTCGTTCGCATCCAGGAAAACAGAGGCATTACCCTGAAACTCATCACGTGCGGATGAATAGGGTTTCATGTTCCAGACATTGGGTCTGACTAAGTCTTTTAAGTCTTTCATAATGTGTTCAATCTGATTGTTACTGCATTTCTGTGCGCCTCCAACTGTTCGTTGGCGGCCATTGTTTGGATCGTCCCGCCCAACTGCCGGATACCGTCTGCCGTGATTTCCTGAAAAGTGATCTTCTTGATGAAGCTGTCCAGGTTGACACCGCTGTACGCCTTGGCATATCCGTTGGTCGGAAGCGTGTGGTTGGTTCCGGAGGCATAGTCGCCTGCGCTTTCCGGTGTGTAGGGGCCCATAAAGACACTGCCTGCGTTCTCGATCTGTCCGGCGATAGCGGCATAATCGACGGTCTGGATAATCAGGTGTTCCGGTGCATACAGGTTCGTGAAGTCGATCACTTCCTGTTTGTCCTTCAGCACGATGATACGGCTGTGGCTAAGAGACTTCTCCGTTATCTCCTTGCGGGGAAGGCGGTCCAGTTGCTCCTCGATGGCCTGCATGACACCTTCGACAATACCTTCGGAAGCTGTTACCAGCATGGCCTGGCTGTCTACGCCGTGTTCCGCCTGTGACAGGAAATCGGCTGCGATAAAGGCGGGGTTGGCCGATTCGTCGGCAATCACCTCCACTTCCGAAGGGCCGGCTGGCATATCGATCGCCACCTCTTTCAGGCTGACCAACTGCTTGGCAGCCGTCACATACTGGTTTCCGGGGCCGAATATCTTATACACTTTCGGCACTGACTGCGTGCCGTATGCCATCGCTGCTATCGCCTGGATACCTCCTGCCTTGAATATTTTGCTGACACCGGCCACCTTCGCGGCAAACAGGATGGCGGGATGTACCTTCCCGTCCTTGCCCGGAGGCGTACAAAGTACGATTTCCCTGCAACCGGCGATGCGTGCCGGAACAGCTAACATCAGGACCGTTGAGAACAGCGGCGCCGTCCCTCCCGGAATATACAGACCGACCTTCTCGATGGCCACCGCTTTCTGCCAGCAGGTGACGCCCGGCGCCGTCTCCACTTTCTTTCCGGTAAAGCGTTGCGAGGCGTGGAAGGTTTCTATGTTTTCCTTTGCCCGGCAGATGGCCTGTTTCAGGTCTTCGGCCACCAGGTCTTCAGCTTCGAGCAATTCCTGCTCCGACACCCGGAGGGATCGGAAGGTCGAAGGGTCTATCTTGTCGAACTTCTCTTCATACCGGATAACGGCTGCATCTCCTTCCCGGCGCACTTCATCCAACACCGTACGGACGGTGTCGAACAGGGCCGTCACATCCATAGCCGGCCGCTGGGCCAACGAAGCCCACTCTTCTCTTGACGGATATTTGATTACTTCCATGGCTTAGAGGATCATCTTTTCAATCGGTATGACTAATATGCCTTCGGCTCCCAATGATTTCAGCTTGCCGATGATTTCCCAAAAATGTTTCTCCGCGATCACGGACTGGACGGATACCCAGTTCTCGTCGGCAAGCGGCGTGATGGTCGGGCTCTTCATCCCCGGCAATACTTCGATGATCTCCTGCATCTTGTCCTTCGGGGCGTTCAGCAAGACGTATTTCTTACCTTCCGCAACCTGGATGGCTTCAAAGCGGAACAGCAATTCATCCAGAATCGCCTGCTTTTCCGCAGACAGGTTGTTGTTAGCGATCAAGAGGGCTTCGCTCTGCATGATCACTTCCACCTCTTTGAGCTGGTTGCTTACCAGCGTACTGCCGGAGCTGACGATATCGAAAATAGCATCCGCCAGGCCGATACCCGGTGCGATCTCCACCGAACCGCTGATGACATGCAAGTCTGCCTTCACTCCCTTTTCAGCCAGGTAAGCCTTCAGTATTTCGGGATACGAGGTGGCAATGGTCTTGCCCTCGAACCACTCCACGCCCTGATAGTCTTCATCCTTCGGGATGGCGAGCGAAAGGCGGCATTTACTGAATCCGAGACGTTTGATCAACTTGGCTTCCTGCCCTTTCTCCACATACTCGTTTTCACCGACGATACCGATGTCGGACACGCCGTTTGCCACCGACTGGGGGATATCGTCGTCGCGCAGGAACAGCACTTCCACCGGAAAACCTTTTGCCGACAACAGCAAAATACGTTTTCCCCTGTTCAGTTTAATACCGGCTTCTTCCAACAGAAGCATTGTTTCATCGTAAAGACGACCTTTCGATTGTACTGCAATTCGTAACATGTTTATTTCGTTTATATATTTATTGTTCATTTCAAAAAACAAAATAAGGCTTACCGCATAACGGCAAGCCTTACTTATTTATCTTATATGTTTCTACATACCAAACAGCCCACCGAACTATTGCCCGTTGTAATGATGATGATGGTGATGCAGAACTGTTCTTTTCATTTGTTATTATTTTTACGTTGCAAAGTTACAATAATAATTGAATTAGCAAATAAAACTTACAAAAGATTACCCAAACAGGCCGTTTTTTCTACTTAATCGTGCAAACGGTACAGATGGTCCGCCTGTTGCCTGATTTTATTCGCGAGCAGAACCGGATAATCGGGATGGGCGGCAAAGAAGTCGTCCACCTCCTTCCGCGCTTCGGCCGAAGTATGTCCGCCAAGCAGCGCACTCGCCCAGTTTCGCGGGAAGAAAATATCGCCTGTTCGCTGTATCTCCTGCATCGCTTCGAGAGCGGGACGGATATACGCGACCGCTTCCTGCTGGCGCAGCGGGCTGTTCAGGTTTGCTAAGGCAGCCGATGCCCACGGTTCGACACGGCGGTTTTCGGCGACAAGCAGGGAGGCAAACACGCTGTCGCGTACCTCCTTCCTCGGCGAGACAGAGG
Organism: uncultured Parabacteroides sp.; assembly: GCA_900552465.1. Taxonomy (GTDB): domain Bacteria; phylum Bacteroidota; class Bacteroidia; order Bacteroidales; family Tannerellaceae; genus Parabacteroides. The sequence goes on from URZO01000045.1 coordinate 26,779, forward strand.
GCGAGATAAAGGCATACTGCCGCTTGCGGTCCGGATTCGTGATGCGCGATTGCTGGGTAGCGACAATCTCGTCCGCCTTCTCCGGCATCAGCAGGGCCAACTGGTAGGAAAGGCCGATATAGTCGTTCTCGCTCAACGAACAGCCTGCCGGTGCTTTCCGGTCCTGCCAGAGTGCATACAAACGGGCGACTGCCTCCGGCGAGCGAGCGATGGAACGATATTGGCGGAATGCCTGCAAACGGTGCTGGGGTTGTTCCGCCGTCGTCACGATCTGCCAAAGTACTTGTTCCAGTTTCTCCGGAGCGGACGGATACAGGCGTTGGCAGTTTCCGATATATCCCAAAGCGGCAGAGAACAACAAGCTGTTCTTTTCGCCCGGCAGATAATCCAGCATGGCATCCATATAGCGGCCGGCGGGAATCGTCCGGTTCAACAGGTTCTCATATAAGGTAATCAACAGGGAACCGCGCAGCACTTCATCGGGGTGAGTCTTCAAGACGGACATCAGGCCGTCGAGCTCCTCCTCTCCCACACGGAAGAAGCCGTAGCCTGTACCGTCGGCATTCGGAACCCAGACGGAACTAACATCGGTATGAGAATCCAATTTCATACGGAAGATATCGGAATCTGATACTAATGGAACGGAAACCGTATCCGTACGGCCAGCGGTAATAACAGCGTACGTCACCACCTGCGGCCAGCGTAATCCCCGTCCCCAGGGATCGGACTGGGTGACAATCAGGCTGTCTCCTTTTACCTCCGAACGGATTTCCGGCATGCCTTTCTCGTTTATCCAGACATGGCTCCAGGCTTTCAAGTCGCGGTCCGTATAGTTGTCCAGGATGGAGATCAGACCGTCCCAGGTCGCATTACCGTAGGCGTAGGTTTTCAGATATTCCTGTATGCCTTTCCGAAAGGCATCCTTTCCCATCATGCGGATCAGCATCGCCATGACAACGGGGGATTTATCGTAAATGATATTGCCGTACATCAACCCGGCGTCGCGCATATTCGCCAAATCCTGCTTGACGGGGTTCGCCCCTGCCGTACGGTCTTCCGAGTAAGCGCCCGGAATATAATCGAGCATGAAATTGAGGGAATGGTTCACGTCTGGGAACAACGGCTCGACCATCTGAGAGGCATAATAATTGGCAAAGACCTCCTTTGTCCAGACATCATTGAACCACTCCATCGTGACGAAGTCTCCGAACCACATGTGTGAAGTCTCGTGTGCGATCAGGGCACTGCGCGAGAGGCGTTCGTTCAACGTCGGGTTCTCATTCAGGAACATGCGTCCGTCCGTATAGAGGGTAGCTCCCGTATGCTCCATGCCGCCGAACTGGAAGCCTGGAAGGATAATCAGGTCGTATTTGGCGAAGGGATACGGGATGCCGGTATAGTTCTCCTGCCATTCAAGCGCATCGAAGACTTCGGAGGCAATCTCCGGACACTGTGCCACTTTCTTCGGATCAGTCTCACGGTGATAGATCGAGATATGCCGTCCGTCGCGCGAAAAGGTTTCCCGCGTCAGCTTCCCGGCTACAAAAGAGAAGAGATAGGTGCTGAGCGGCTCCGTCTCCCGGAAAAGAATCTGCCGGCGTCCGGCTATGGTCATCGAGTCGACCTGTTCGACCGCTCCGTTTGCGACCGCCTGCCAAGTGGCGGGAACTTCCAAGGACAGGGTGAAGAGCGACTTCATATCCGGCTGGTCAAAACAGGGGAACAGCGTGCGGGCGCGGTCGGGCACGAGCAAGGTGTACAGAAACTCGTCCCGCCGGTTGAGCGACTGGTCGTTTGCCGTAAATTCGATTGCGACGCGGTTCTCACCTGCCGCCACCTCGCCGGCTTCGATCACGATATGTTCGTCTTTCACCGTATAAGGAACCGTCTTGCCGTTCAGCAAGACAGACGCCACCTGCGCCGGCTCCCCACGAAAGTCTATGATAAGCGGTTGCTTTTCCCGAAGAGAATGCGTGATCTCCGCTTTGCCGGTAACGGCTTCTTCACGGGATTCGGGGATCGAGAAGAAGAGATGATAGCGGACATCCCCGAAATGTTCTTTCCTGTACTGCGCCAACTCACGGCTGACACCCGGTTGCAACAGCACGGCATCCGGCGCGGGGCTTCCGCAAGCCGTCAATAAACCGATAGCAGCCACAGCTAATAACTGTTTTATGTTCTTTGTCTTCATTATGTTTATTCCCGTAAATATTCAGCGATAGACATGAAGTTGCGTTCCAACAGGTACATCTGGCTTGCCATAAACCCGAAGAACTCGCCCCAGTCCTGACGGCGATGGAAGTCGATTCCTAACTTTGCCGTGTAGATGCGGGCGACCTGTTTGCCTGTGTCGCGCACAAAACATATATCCCATATCAACCCCTCCGGGAAATCCGTTTCCAGCGTTTCCTTATACCATGTCAGGCGTTCAAACATCTCCAATCGGGCTTCCTCGCTCCGGTGGTTTACTTCCAAAATGACAAATGCGCCTTCACGGTTGGCGTCGAATTTAAGTTCGACTCCCCTGACTTTCGTATCGTACAAGGTCCAGACCTTCTTACGTCCTCTCAAATAGGGTTGTACTTCACAGAACGAGGCGAAACTTTCCCAAAATTCAAGTTTCAGGTTTTTGAGTTCGTCTTTACTATACATTATCTATATATGTCTTTCTTTTTTACTTTAACGATCGTACCGAATGCAGCCAGTTTCTTCATGTCGATACGCTTCTCATTCCCGGCGATCACGTAGACCACCGGACGGCCGCTGACCTGCTCCTGGTAGAAGCGGGAAATATCCTGCATGTCCATTTTGGCAACATCCTGCAAAAACGCTTCTCCCGGGTCCTGCTCGAAACCTTCCATCCTGAAGGCGGCCACTTTCTCGGATAGGTTACGGAAGGCAGGGTATTCATTATTGGTCTGGTTGACCAGCGTCTGCCGGATTGCATCCACCCGTTCCGGTTTCAAAGGCATCTCGCGGATCAGCGAATCCAGTACGCCCAGCGCATCCAGCGTCTTGTCGCCCTGTGTGGAAAGCATAGCCGTAAAACTTCCGGCTGCTCCCTTATGCGCATGGCTCGGCAACTGGTAGCGCCCGTTCGTCCGGTAGGCAAACGAACGAAACTCCCTTATCTCCTGGAACATCAACGACGACATATCGCCACCGAAATAGACGGAGAAAAGACGGGAGGCATGACGGGAAGCCGTGTCATCGACAGGATCGCCCTTTACATAGCTATAGACGATGCTCTGCGTCATGTCCGGCATATTGATAAAGAAGACCGTCGGCTTGTCGTATTCCCGCAGCTCGCGCTGGTAAGGTGATTTGGAGGCTACCGTAGCCCGTTCCAGCGGGATATGCTGCCGGACTGTCTCCACCACCTTTTCCGGGGCCAGCGTCCCGCAATAATGCAAGTCGCACTGTACATTCCGGACCTGGTCATAGACGGCCAGCAGGTCTTTCCCTTTCAGCTTCTTGATCTGCGAAAGCGGCAGTTTACGCAGGTAGCGCGACTGGTCGCCATACTTGACCTGCTCCAACAAAGCCGCCGCGACATTATCGCTCGATTTGAAAAAGGCTTTTTCCGTTACCTTCGCATCGTCCACAATCTGACGCATCTTCTTATCGTCGGCTTTGGCATGGCGGATAAAATCGCCCACCAACTCCATTGTCTCGTCTATATGGTTGTCGAAACCGGTCACTTTCATCGTAAAGGCATCCGCCGTCGCATCAAAAGCAAGCGTACTCCCGATCGACTGCAAGCGGGTACGGAACTGTTCAAACGGCATCGACTCCGTCCCTAAGAATTGCAGGTAGTTGGCGAGCTGCGCCAACGCCGGCTGTTCCAGAGTTCCGATCCTATAGGTGATATTGAATGTAAAGATATCATTCAGCGGATTGGGGGTTGCATAGAGCGTCACTAAAGGCGTAAGCTCCAACGTCTGCACATCCTTCTTGAAATCGATAAAACGGGGAGTCACGGATTGCGCCGGCAACTGCTCCAACTGCTTGGCATAGGAAGACGAGGCATCCGCATGGCGGGGAACGACCGGAGCGAAGGACGGCTTCGGCAGGTTGTCCTTCGGGTATTTCCCGGTGCTCTTGGTCACACACAAATAGTTATCGCTGAAATATTTTTGAGCGACACGCACGACATCTTCTTTCGTGATCGACTCGATCCGCGCCACTTCGTTCAGATAATCATCCCAACTCTTCCCTTGCGAGAAAAGATTCATCATGACCGTTGCACGCGAATCGATATTCTCCAAGGCGGAAGCATACTGCCGTTTCTGTTCGAGCTTCAGGCTGTTGAACACTTCGTCGCTGAAATCGCCCTCTTTCACGCGGTCGATCTCATGCCAGACCATCTTCTCGGCAGAACTATAAGACTGGACAAGCAATTTGGGCATGATGGCAACCGCCAGAATCCCCGCCTCGTTCATGCTCTCGTTGATCGCGATAGCTCCCATCAGCTTGTGTTCCACCATCAGTTTGTCTAAATAGCCTGTCCCGTTGGCATTGTTCAACAGGTTGACCGCAATATTCAGCGCGACCTGGTCTTCATGATTAGCCGAAACGCCCCGGAAGCCCAGCCCCATCGCCTTGATAAACGGGATCGGGAACTTCACTTTCATCTTCTCCCGCCCGTTAAACGGGGGCAGCATCACTTTATCCTGCTTCGGCACCTGTCCGCGACGGATACGTGAAAAAGTCTTCTCCAACACCGGCATGACCTGCTCCGTATCGAAGTCGCCGCTAAGGATCAGGGCCATATTGGAGGCGACATAATAGTCTTCGAAGAACTTGCGCATCTCCGTCAACCGCGGGTTCTTCAGGTTCTTCGTGCTCCCGATAATCGGATAGGCGTACGGATGCGGACTGAAATAGCGTGACAAGAGCGTATCCATCACCTGCCCGCCGATAAAGTCGCCATACATATTCTTCTCCTCATACACCGTTTCCAACTCGCTCTGGAAAAGACGGAAAACGGGGTTAATCAGCCGTTCGCTGTTGATCTCCGCCCACTGGGCCATATATTGCGGGGAAAACGTATTGAAATAAATAGTAGCATCGTAGGAAGTAGCGGCGTTCAGGCCGGAACCGCCAAAGCGGCTGATGAGCCGGTTGAACTCGTTCGGTATCACATATTCGGAGGAACGGATGCTCAGCTCGTTGATTTCCTTCTGCAGGCGGACACGGGCTGAAGGGTCTTCGGTAAGCGCCAGTTCGTCATATTTCATGACAATGGAATCCAGCAAAACCTTTTCGGCCTCGTAGTCGAGCGTCCCTATACGGTCTGTTCCCTTAAACATCATGTGTTCGAAATAGTGGGCGATGCCCGTATCCGGACAATCTTTCGCACCGGCCTTTACCACTACGGCACCAAATACCTTCGGCTGGCTATGGTCTTCATTCAGCCAAACGGTCAATCCGTTTTCCAGTTTATATTCTTTTACCTTGAGAGCGTTCAGGTCCTCTGCCTGCAATTGATAAGAACAACATGCGAATACCATCATCAATACTTTTAGTTTCACGGTTATGCCATAGATTTGTAATAATATTGACAAAGATAATAAAACAATTGGGAAATTCTATTCTTTTCAGGCATGTAGCTTGCGATATTCGTTCGGAATACCACCTATGCTTTTCCTGAATACACAGTTAAAGCGCCATGCATACAGAGAGAACAAACCCATTGGCAATCTGATTCCAAAAGCCTCATGCAGTTGTCCCGAAACCGGAATATAGTTACAACCATCTGTAATTTGTATACAATCCGAAGTTAAATTCCGGTTACTTTTGTATCATTAAACTCTATAATTATTTTAATGATAAAAAGATTACTCACATTAGCATTTGTGCTCTCCGGCTTCTTACCTGCTTGGGCGCAAGACATATCAAACGACGCAATACCGGAAAATAATCTGGTACGTCTGTCTAAAATAACAGTTGATCCGGCACAACTGGATATCTACAACACCTATTTAAAAGAGGAAATCGAAGCATCCATGCTTTTGGAGCCGGGAGTGCTTGTTCTCTACGCCACTGCCGAAAAGAAACATCCGAATAAGATAACGATCCTCGAAATCTATGCAAATCAAGAGGCTTATAAAAGCCATATCCAAACACCCCATTTCCAAAAGTATAAACAGGGCACACTAAAAATGGTACAGGACTTGGAACTGGTAGATTCCAATCCACTGATTCCAGGATTAAAGATAAAGTAATCCAGCTATTTGAAAAAAGAAAAGCCCTGAAATCTAATGATTCCAGAGCTTTTCCTTTATTAACTTTTTACTTTGGCGGTCCGGACGGGACTCGAACCCGCGACCCCATGCGTGACAGGCATGTATTC
>URZO01000046.1 GCA_900552465.1 uncultured Parabacteroides sp.
CACGCCTGGTGGACAAGGTGCCGGCGCGATTCCTCTACGGACAGGTATTGGCTGCCTCGGGCTCGGTGGCTGAAGGTATCCGGCTGATGGAGCAGGCGGTGGGCGAGTTGGCGCAGATGGACTGGCAGGAGCAGTATGCCGCCTCGTCGCGCGTCCTGCTCGACTGGTATGCACGGGAAGGACGGTTGCGCGAAATGGCGGCGTTATATCCTGCTGCCATGGCGGCAGCGGATTCGCTGAACCGGGAAGAGAAACTGAACGCCGCTATCGGTGCGAACGTGCGCTACGAGACGGGACGCAAGGAACAGGAGAACCGGGCGTTGACGGCGGAGGTGGCGTTGAAGGGGCGTACGCTGACGTTAGCATGGGTGTCGACGGGGGCATTAGCGTTCCTGCTCCTGGCGGGCGGGCTCTATTTCCGGCAGCGGCAACGGCTGTTACGCCGGGTCAGCGAGGCGCGCCTGGCACAGATTACTTCTCTCTTGGACGGGGTGCATACGCGGGACGAGCAGTATGCCAAGCTCTCGCAAGTCTTGGGCGAACGGGAACAGGAACTCAAGGAGGCATCGCGCCGGCGGGATATCAGCGAGCTGCATGCGAAACTGTCGAAACCGCTTTCAGGCCCCAGCGAGGTGGCGAACTTCCGGCAGAGCTTCCAGTCGGTTTGCCCGGACTATCTGCCGGCACTGCACAACCGGTGTGCCGACCTGACCCGCATGGACGAACTGATCGCCATGCTCCTGTTCCTGAAACTGAACAACGATGAAATCGCCCTCACCTTAGGCATCTCCCGCTCCGGCGTCAATAAAGCCCGTAGCCGCATGCGCAAACGCTTGGGACTGGTCGAAACGGGGGTGGTGTTGGAGGCGTTTTTGCAGGGGTTAGCGGAATAAGCTATCATGCTTCCCAGCTTTAACATCTGAAATAATAGATTGCAAAGAGAGAGACAGAACAGGGAGTTCTATACTTACGACATCGAATATAAGCTCCGGGTCTATCGCCAGGTAATCATGTGAGATAATATTACGGAGTCCGAAAATATCACGCCAGAAGATTTCCTTGTAACATTTCAGGAGATTCCCTCCCGTGAAGGTATCAAGTTTCTTCATAGTCTCGCCTATGGTCTGAAGACGCATACAGGTTGCATCAAATAAGTTCATGCCTTCGTTCGACAATAATAGTTCCTGTGTACCGGATACGCCTTCCATACAGGTCATTGCTAAATTCGTCCTCATGCTGACGAACTCAAGCATATCGAGTGCCGTTGTCTTAGATAAAGATTGCATCTTGTTCGATATTATGCCGGAACAATGCGCGCATTGTGTCGTGCAAGGTGATTACATCTACTTTCGTATGGAATAGCTGTTCGAGGTCTTCCTTGATATCCATTAATGTATGATAGCTCGTTTCACGCAGCTTCAGGCAAACATCAATGTCACTCCCTTCCCTTTGTTCCCCACGTGCAACAGAACCGAAAAGGCCGAGGGTGACAATACCATACTTCTCGGCCGAACGGGCTTTGAAGTCACGTAGCATTTCTACTATTTCGGAGGTTGTTTTCATTGCTCTCTTCGTTATTATGCTACAAATATAAGCAAATATCCGTAATAACAACTACCTCCTGCGCCGTACACTCCGGACCGGGGCGCTCTTCTGTGCTTTGGGGGCTTTTACTTTGACTTCCTTCTGCTTGCTTTCTTTGACGGCTTCCGTTTTCTGGCCGCGGGCGGAGACGGTTGCGCTCTTGGTCTTTTTGCCTTTTGTGTCGGCGGCGAGCTGGGCGGTGTCAGGTTGCAGGTAGAGAGACTTCTCGAAGGTGACGAGCTGGTTCTCGATGCGTTCCTGTTCGCGTTTCAGCGAGTCGGGTGTCGGGCAATAGGCTTGCAGAGGCTGGTTCATCAGGTTCTGCGTCTTGAAGATATCGCCCTGGAACATGCGGCGGCGGAAGTAGTCGTCGAGCGTGAAGGTCATGGCGTTGTTGATGTTAGACGTCATGATATAGGCGGTGTTGATGTAGGGACGGAGATCTTCGTACGGAATCCAGAACATCGGCATCGTGTTCTGTCCCATATCGTCCACGATCGTCAGGATCGGGCAGATCGCCAGTGTCTTGACATCGAACACGGAGTTGTTCTGGTCGAAGTACCAGGCTTCCTTCACATAGTAGGAACGCACATCACCGGAAGGGATGTCGCTTTCGTTCACGACAAAGCTGGCCGGTTCGTTATTAGCACCCGCCGTCTCTTCGTAGTAGATACGGCAGCGGTCGAGCATGACTTTCAGGTCGAGCTTGCGGTTGTCGCTGAAGTCCTCGTAGCCGTCCAGGTATTCGTAGGCGGAGAGCTTGCCCTCGCAAACGAGCTGGAAGATGATGGAGAACAGGTTCATCTGTCCGTTCATCGGCTGGGTGGGATAATAAAGGGGCGCGTTCTGCTCCTTCGTCAGGTCTATCTGGCGGTAGATGACACGCATCCACCGGGCGTTGCCGACGTGCTGCGTCATCCGTTCGTTCATATCCTGTGCACGCACGGTCAACTCGGGCATGCCGCCTTCTTTATTCTCGTCGGCACGGGCGCCACGACTCGCTTCGGGACCGCGACGTCTCTGCTGTTGCTGCTGCGCGTTGCCGGCTTCCTCCTGCGCCTGCATGGGAAGGGAGGCGAACAGGGCGGCAACGAGGGTTGCTATGTAATAAAAACGTTTCATATCTTTATCTATTTGAGGGCAGGTTTGGACCCTGCCCCTACGTTCGTTAATTTACGATTACTTCGACGGTCGGAATGGTTCGTTCCTTGTTATCCGGACCTAACACTTTCACATGGGTGATGTAGAAGCGCTTGCCTCTTGCCAGGCGACGGATATAGTCTTTCTGACGTTGTGAGAACTGGCTGCCTTGCGTGACTTCCGGGATGATGTTACCCATCGAGTCGTAGAAGGTCAGCTCGAAGCTCAACACCTTGAACGGCACGTTCAGCAGGTCGTCGTCGATAGCGGCCTGGATGCCGTCGGCTTCCAGCAGGCTCCGTTTGGAGAACTGGCCGCCGCGGAATTTGCGGACGTTGCCGTTCTGGTCCTTATACTCGATAAAAGGCATCGGGTCCGGCAGGGGGCGGACACGGAAAGTCGTCTTCGCCATCTCTACGCTGCGCCCGTCCGCCATCTTGGCATGGACAGAGACGACAGCATCTGTTCCGACTGTTGCAGGACGCGCTTCCCAAAGGTCGCCTTTACGCGTCAATGTTCCGTTTGTCATCGTGGCCGTCACATTGCCGCTCGGTACGCCCGGCACAGCGATACGGATCGGGTTGACATATCCTGCATATAATACATTCATCAAGACCGGTGCAACCGTCGCACTCGGCTCGGTCACGAAATATTCGCTTTCGAACTCGCGGCGCATGACGCTTCCGTCGCTGCCCGGCATTTCGATATATCCTTTCACCGGATAAGTACCCGGTGTCCCGGCTACGGCTGTAAACATACCGTTCGCGTCGTAAGGCAGTTCCTTACCGTTCACAAAGACGGAAGGACGCTTGGTCGAATCGACAGCAGAGAGGACGATATTGGCTCTATACTGGCTGCCGCGCATCACGATCTGGCTTTCCGGAATCACCTGGGCGGTGATCTGGTTCACGCGATAGTCGCGCACATCGACACTGCTCAACAGGTTCGACAAAACTTCACCTTCGGCATAGCGGATGTCGCTCTGCATCTTCGTCAACAAGGTGACGGCTGCCGCCACCGGCATATTTTCGAACAAAGCTTCTTCCCACGTACGGGTGTTGATTCCCGCCTTATGGGGCGCTTTCGTCGACAGGCTCGCTTCGATAATGCGGGTCTTGGCGGAGTCTTCCACCATCTCGCCCAACATCATGCGATAGGCCTCGATGCTTTTACGCAGGTTCTTCCCTTCACCCGAGACAGGCGAGAGCATCACGCGGGAAGCGGCTTCGAGATCGTCCTTATGGTCGATGTTATTGACATTGGCATTCTTACCGTCGGCAATCTGCGCGATACGCACCTTCAGGTCCTGCACATAGTTGTACAGGCTGTCGGAAGCTTCTTTCACCTTCATACCCTTTTCGTACCATTCGCGCACCTTTTCGGGATTGCTCTGATAATAGTCTTTCAGCTCATTAGTGACAATATCGTTGCGGCTGGAAGTATTATCGATAGAGGTTCGCAAGCTGTCTTCCACCAGTTCGAAACCGTCGAGTACCTCCGACGACACATTGAGTGCCATCATAGCGATGAACACCAGATACATCAGGTTGATCATCTTCTGACGGGGCGAATTGGGATTATTTGCTATTCCTGACATATTCGATTACTTCATTGGGTTGTTTGTATACGGAGCCTGCTGTTGGTATCCGTACGGCTGCTGATACGGCTGCTGGTAATTCTGCTGTTGCGGCTGTTGTTGCTGCGGTTGCTGTTGGTAAACAGGTTGCTGCGGCTGTGCGGGTTGTTGATAGCCCATGTTGACTGTCATAGCCTGCAACAGACGGCTGTAGACCTGGTTCAGTTCAGCCAGTTGGCGCGTCATCTTTTCCGTTTCGTTACGGAAGACAGAGCTGTCGACTACAGAGCCGTCGTACATTTCGCGGATGCGGTTCAGGCCGCCGTTGATATGTTCGATCGATTCGATCTGCGAGCTGATGCTCTTCAGCTGTATTTCGTAGATTGTGTTCAGGCCGGAGATATTGCGGTTCAGCATCTCCATCTGCTGCACATAGCCGCGTGAATTCTGGTTGATGCCGTCGGAGTTGTCCGTGATGCTCTTATAGGAATTAAGCAGCGTGTCGGACACGTTGGTCAGCGAGCTGGTCACCTGGCTGAACCGTTCCATGTGTTCGGACATGCCGGAGAGTTGTTCCAGATACTTCTGGGTGGCTTCCGTCAGTTCCGCCATTTTGGAGATCTGTTCGGCTGCACCGCTCAGCTTCTTGATGCTGTCGGAGAGATTCTTGGTATCTTCCTCGCTCACATCCAGGCCGAGGTTACCTAAGCCGGAAGCAGACTTGCCGCCTATGCTGATGTTCAGACCGCTACCGGCCTCATCATCCGTTATATTATCCGCCGCATTCATCATGCCTGCGATCGTGCTATTGGCAAAGTCCGGACGGTCCAGCGGGTTCTTAGACTTCAGGACGGGGAACACTTCTTCCCAGTGGTATTCCTTGTTCGGACGTTCGAATGCGGAGATAAAGAATACCAACGCTTCGACCGTCATGGCGATAAAAAGGATCTGGTTACCATACGGCAAGTGTAATAATTTGAACAGGGCGCCGATGATTACAATGGAAGCACCCCAGCTATAACAGAAATTCAGCACTCGCTTACCCTTTTCGCTGGCGAGGTACATTTCGACTCTGTTCTTATATCTTCTATATTTTCCCATGATTGTATATTTCTTTGTTATTTCTTGCTTTTACCTCTCGAGAAACCGATCTGTGTACGGGCGCAACGGAAACCGATGTAAGAACGTGTTTCGTTCTGGTACTCGAAGGTGCGCATATCCGAACGGATGAACTGTGCCACGTCTTTCCAGGAACCGCCGCGAACGACTTTCTTCTTCATCGCGTATGGGTCTTCCTTAGCCGCGTTGTAGCGCAGGTCGGGGTTCATATCGCTCATCTGGCTCGGGCCGGATTCGGAATAAGAGGTCGAAGTCCATTCCGCCACGTTACCCGCCATGTCAAACAGGCCGAATTCGTTCGGGGCGAAGGAGCCGACGCGCGAAGTGATCAGATGTCCGTCTTCCGTATAATTGCCTTTTCCGGGCTTGAAGTTACCGAGGAAGCAGCCTTTGCTGTTCATCAGGTCGTCACCTGCCCAAGGATATTTGTTTTCGTTCTTGCCTGTACGGGCTGCATATTCCCACTCGCCTTCGGTCGGCAAGCGGAACGGTTCGATCGCCTGTCCGTTAGGGAAGTTCAGGGATTGCTTGAACAAGTCGGTGCGCCATACGCAGAAAGCGGTAGCCTGTTCCCAGGAAACACCCACTACAGGATAATCGTCGTAGCCGGGATGCGAGAAATACATACGCATATAAGGCTCGTTGTAAGCATTGTTGAAGTCGTTCACCCAGCAACTTTCATCCGGATAGACATTCACAATACGGGTATGCAGGAAATCCCAGGGGCCGCTCAGCTGGCGGGTAATGGTTTCGTTCACGATCTCGCCTTCTTCCGTAATGTATGCCGTATCTTTGGAGATCATGATCACCTCGTTCGGGTCGACCTGTATATCGGTATTGCGCACACGGGCGGCGGGGTCCAGATTATGCTTGCGCAGGGCGGCCGACGTGTAGTCGTACCATTCATATTTATAGACCATCTGTTTCGGGTCCAACGTCTTCTCGCCCGTCACCGGATTTACGGTGTAGACGCTCTCGATCGCCCGGATCTCGTCTTCATTGGCGCGCTTCCAGGGGATTGGACGGCTCCAGTCGAGATGCGGAGTAACCGGTTCGCCGTATTTGTCTTCGGTAATCTTAAACAGGTCGTTGCCGCCGTATGCAGGGTCGGCCAGACGTTCGCGGATGATGGAGTCGCGCACCCAATACACAAACTGGCGGTATTTGGCATTCGTCACCTCCGTCTCGTCCATCCAGAAAGCATCGAAAGAGACGCCTTTCGTTTCCGGGTTGATCCCCCACAGGGAATCCTTATCGGCGGGTCCCATTTCGAACGAGCCATATCAGTGATATCGGACGTCTTTTGATCAGAACCATCCCGTAAGGGGCCGGTTCGTTAAACGCAACCGATCGTACCCCTGTCACTTCACCCCCGCCGCCGGAGAGGGTTCTGCCACATGAGGTAAACAAGGCTACTGCCGCAAGTACTAACAATACTTTTTTCATATACTATAATATACGTACACTTTTGTGTCTATTCTTTCCTGACTTCGATTTCTTCAACTTCAATTTGTAGCTCACCACAATCTCGTGGCTTCCGCTCGTTGCTTTAAAAAGGGGCGTGGTAGGGTAATCATACGCATAACCAACTTGAAAACTTCCGATCTTCGCTCCTAACAACAGGATCACCGACTCATTCACACGCCAGGAAAAACCTCCGTTAAACATCTTATTATATACCAGCCGGGCGGTAATATCCGCCTGAAAGTTCTGCATATCCGTTTTCAGGAATACAGACGGCTGTAATTCATACAACGGGTTTCGAAACTGAATATTGTATCCGCCCGTCAAATTATATGTGCTGGTGAGATACATAGAGGAATACTCGTCCAAAGCGATCTCCGTTTTGTTCAGGTGCGTGGCTCCCAGACCTACATAAAACTTCTTATGCGTGTAGTAGAGGCCGGCATTCATATCGAACCCCATACCGCTCACCTGCACCTGTGGAATCGCTTGGTCTTCCTGCTGATGATAGTCGCTGGTCGGATAGTATACGCCTTCACCGTCGAACGACTGGTTCGCAATCCCGAGCTGGACACCGACGCTCAACGTCCCGCCGAACAGCTTCTGCTTGTAAGCATACTGCACGTTTACATGCGTAGTATGAATAAGTCCGATCCCTTCGGTAAAGATAACCAATCCTACACCGTTATTGGTCTTGCCCAGTTTCAAAGGCATATCCGCATTGATAAAAAACGATTTTGGTGCTCCCTCTATCCCGATATATTGCAAACGTGCAAGAGCCAGCATGTTCAAATCTCCCGAAACACCTGCATAGGCCGGGTTGTAGTATCCCATCGCCATGAAATACTGGCTTAGCTGCGAGTCGTATTGCGCCCGCACCCCCGTGACACTGGTAACTAAAAGAATAATAAGCAGGAGATATTTCTTCATATATCATGAAACGGAACAAATCCAAATAAATTGTATATAAAGCAAACGAGGCGGCGGGATATAGCCCTGCCACCTCGTTATTATTTCATGCCTGTATGCGTTTATCGCACATTAATATTCTTCTTCGTTGAAGAAAAAGTCTTCTTTACTTGGATAGTCGGGCCAGATATCTTCCATACATTCGTAAATCTCACCCTCATCTTCCATTTCCTGCAAATTTTCAATCACTTCCAGTGGAGCGCCTGAACGTTGTGCATAGTCAATCAATTCATCCTTGGTTGCAGGCCAGGGTGCGTCTTCCAATTTTGAAGCTAACTCTAATGTCCAATACATAGCTGTCAAGTATTAATAACCACCTTGGTGGTTAGGTTCTCAAATTTTCCGCAAAAATAAAACAATATTCTTTAGATGCAAGTATAATCCCAAATAATTTCTTTACCATTATTCCGCAGACATTCCTTGCGCGCCAGAACAAACAGATAATCAGACAGTCTGTTCATAAAAACGAGAACAGGTTCTTCAACAGGTATCGTCTCCGCCAAGCGGTAAATCTGGCGTTCGGCACGCCGGCAGACCGTGCGGCAGACATGCGCCAGCGACGCCGAACGGCTTCCTCCGGGCAAAACGAAGTTACGCATCTTGGGCAGTTCGTTGTCGAGGCGGTCTATCTCCTTCTCGATGCGGGTGATTGTTTCCGGCGTCACCCGGCTTTCTACCTTCAGCTCGGTGTTCTCCTGGTCGGTTGCCAGATAGGAGCCGATTGTAAACAGTTTGTGCTGGACGAACAGCAAGAAATCCTGGTCGGCCTGTTCTTCCAAGGAAGTGATCAACAAACCGATAAACGAATTCAGCTCGTCGACCGTTCCGTAACTCTCAATACGCTGGTGTGCCTTCGATACGCGCTGTCCACCCACCAGGGAAGTGGTCCCCTTATCACCGGTACCGGTGTATATTATGCTCTTTTTCATATGACAATAACTTGGTTCTTTATTATATAAGCGTACATCCTCGCCGGATGTTGCAAAAAAGGAGTACAATATTCGCCAGAATCTATAAACTGTGCAAGGATTCGGATTATTTATTTCATCCGCCCAAAACCCTTCAACCTTTCATTATTATTCTGTATGCTTTGTTTTACAATTGATGCAAGACTGAATGTTTTACACTTGGAAGGGAGTATATCAAAGGTTTGCTTCGATCGAATCCCGCAACACCAGCAACCCTTCCGGTCCCATGTTGAACAGCAAATCTACGATGCTCATGTTCGGCAGAAAGCCGTGTTTGTCCCGGAATACCTGATAGTAAGGTTGCGGACGGAACTCCGGGTCTTCGCCTTCGTGCTTGGGGCGGATCGTTTCGCGGAAGTCATGCTCGACGTCCGGCAGGTATTCTTCCGTGTAGATGATGTTCGGCTGTATGTCCAACAGGCGGCAAATCAATCCGCGCAGTTCTTCGTTGTAATCGAACAGGAAATCATATTTCTTTTGGTAAAAAGGGGCGAAGTCTTCTTCGTAATATTCGAAGAAGGGACTCATGTTGTAGGCCGATACCAGCGCGTTCCAATGCAGGTGGCGCCAGTTGCCGTGATCCGAGATGCGGATATCTTTGACCGGACATTTCAGGCTGTCCGGCTTTACGATGGGGACGGACAGGGCGAGAGGCCCGTTGGCGGCAGCGATGGTGCAGCGGTTACGATAGGTCTGCTTCAGGTAGTTCTCGGCAGTTTCCAGCCGTATCTCCGGGTATTGGAGCAGTTTGCAATATTGCTGGACAGGGCCCAGATAGGTCGTTGAAATATACGCGGATTGCATCAATGTACGGGTTTAAAGATTCGTTGTTTGTCGGCGCTGAACCAGCAGAACCAGGCGTTTCCGATGATATGATCGCGGGGGATAAAGCCCAGGTGGCGGGAGTCGACCGATTCGTTCACGTTGTCGGAAAGCATCCAGTAATAATCCTGATCGAAAAAAAAGAACGTCGTCTCCCGTCCGTCCAGATAGAGCTTGCCGTCGCGGAAGACGGCTTTGTCGCCGGCCTGTGCCCGGATTGCTTCCTTGCAGGCGGTGAGGGCTGCTTCGTCCAAGCGGTAAGCCCGGCCTTTTCGCGGGACAATCAGTTTGTAGGGGGCGGCCTGGTTCCGGATGAAATGGATATTCATATCTTCCGTCAGTTCTTCACGCAACTGGTATTCTTCGAAGGTCGTGAGCGAGATGGAGAATCCGAACGTTTCGCTTTTCGAGTCTCTTACGGGAATATTCAGTTTTTGCAATGCTTTCAGGAAATCGGCCGCACTCTTTTGGGTGATGAAATAGGTACTGAGGGAACGGGGCGAATGAGGCAATCGTTTTCCGTTCACCTCATATCCTTCGCTGCTGATAAGGATCGTATCGCCTGGCATGCCGATGCAACGGCTCAGGAAGAGGGGACTGCTCACGGTGTCTTTCAACAGCGGACTGGTAAACAGAACGACCCTGTTCCGTCCAGGATTTCCTTCGACCGGCAGCTTGTTTACCAAGATGTAATCGCCCTGGTGTAAAGCCTCTTCCATTGCATTTGTCGATATCCGGTAAGACTCGACGCAGAAGTGGCGGACGGACATAACAATTCCTGCAATGACGAGGATCATCGCCAACCATTTGAACGTGGATATCAGGAATTGTTTCATACTTTTAGTCAGGATGTACCCAGCGGAACATACGGTTCCAGCGGATGCCGCCGTCGAACAGACTGCGGTCTTTATCCAAAGAGAGCCAGATCATAATCGGTTTTCCAACGATATGGTCTTCCGGAACAAAGCCCCACGAGCGGCTGTCGGCGCTGTTGTGACGGTTGTCGCCCATCATCCAGTAATAATCGTATTTGAATGTATAGGATGTCTCCGGCTTGCCGTTGATATAGACTTTTCCGTCTTTTACTTCGAGTTTGTTGTGTTCGTAGTTGACGATACAACGTTCATAGAGGGCCAGATTGTGCTCGGTCAGCGGGATTGTTGCGCCCTTCTTCGGTATCCATATCGGTCCGTAGTTGTCACGGCTCCAGCCGGTCTCATAACCTACCGGATAATATGTGTCGCCGCCGAATGTGTCCGGTTCGACAAATATGTTCTTGACGATCGGAAGTTTTTTCGCAATCTCAAGCGCTTTTTGGGTTAACGGGATATGATAGACAGGATTGTATTGTCCGTTTTCATTCGGCTTGATTCCTAAGAATGCCATCAGTGACGTATTATTGTTGCCGTCGATCATCGCACGGTCGTCCTTGCTGATGTCCAGCAAGCGGAATTGCTCTTCGCTTAACATCGAACCGTTTGTTTCCAACAGATATTTGAGCTGCATCTTTTCCGGGTTCTTGGCGGCAACGCCGTCGATGTATACCTGGTTGTTGCGGACTTCAAGCGTGTCGCCCGGCATACCAATGCAGCGCTTAACATAGTTCTCGCGCTTGTCGACAGGGCGGTAGATGACGTCTCCGAATTGGGCTTTATTCAGCCGGATCGCTTCCCGTCCGTACTCTTTTACTAATGAATAATAGTCCGGGTTCTGTACCTTCATGGCAATTGTATCGCCTGCCGGAAAGTTGAACACGACAATATCGTTCCGTTTTACATTTCCGAAACCTTTCACCCGCTTGTAATCCCATTCCGGCCAGTCCAGGTAAGACTTGCAGTTGAAGAACGGCAGTGTGTTCTGTACCAGCGGGAAAGCGATCGGCGTGTTCGGTACGCGCGGTCCGTAGCTCAATTTGCTGACGAACAGGTAATCGCCTACCAGGAGCGACTTCTCCAGCGATGAACTGGGGATCTGGTAGTTCTGGAAGATGAAAATATTGATAAAGTAGACGGCAACCAGTGCAAACAGGATGTCGTCCACCCATTCCAGCACGTTGCGTACTTGCGGATTTTTCGTTCGTTTCCAGGCTCCCCAGGGAATATACTGGGTAAGGAATATATCGACCAGCACAATCAGGCCGAGCAGTAACCAGGCATTTTGCATCCAGAGCGTGAAAAGCAGATAGAGGATGGCTGCTATGCTGAATTTAATCCATTGTTTTTTAGAAAACTTCTTCATGTGTTCTTTTTGTTAATTTAGAATTTAAGCATATCGTCCATTCCGAGGAACCCTTTCTTGCCGGCGGTAAATTCGGCGGCAACGACGGCTCCCAGCGCAAAACCTGCACGGCTCTTGGCATCGTGCTTGATACTAATCGTGTCGACATCCGACTCGTAGGTAATCTCATGAATGCCCGGTACTTCTCCTTCACGAATGGCGTGGATGGGGATGTCGGTTGCCTTTTCGGCCGTTTCCAGTGTCCAGCGTTCTTTCCGGTCGACGTTTTCAAGGATTCCTTCGGCCAGTGTGATAGCTGTTCCGCTCGGTGCATCCAGTTTGTGGATATGATGCGTTTCCATCATCTTGACGTCGTAGGCAGGGAAGTTGTTCATGATCTTTGCCAGATATTTGTTGAGGGCGAAGAAGATGTTGACACCGATGCTGAAGTTGGAGGCATAGAAGAAGGTTTTTCCTTCTTTCTCGCACATTTCCTTAATCTCGCCGACCCGGTCGAGCCAACCTGTCGTGCCCGATACGACCGGGACACCGGCAGCAAAACACTGCATATAGTTGTTGAATGCCGTAGCTGGGGTAGTAAACTCGATGGCGACGTCGGCGCTCTTGAAATTGTCGGAGTGTATCTCTTCCGGGTTGTTTATATCTACGATAGACACGATCTGGTGTCCTCTGCCAAGTGCAATCTGTTCGATGGTCTTTCCCATCTTTCCGTAACCGATAAGTGCAATCTTCATATCTATATATTTAACTTTCAATTCTCAATTTTCAATTTTCCATTGATAACGTGCTGCAAATATAAAGAATAATGCTTAGATTTGGGGCATAAATCTTAACTCTGAAAAAAGATGGAACGTTTATTACATTATGTTTGGAAATACAAACTTTACGCAGCCGCTTCTTTGGCTACTACAGACGGACGCCCTGTCCAGGTGATTGACCCTGGAATGCAGAATACGGATGCGGGACCGGATTTCTTCAATGCAAAAATAAAAATCGACGGAACATTATGGGTCGGAAGTGTGGAAATACACGATAAATCCTCCGACTGGCTGCTTCATCACCATGATACGGACAAGGCTTACGACAGCGTGGTCCTGCATGTTACCGGTGTGGATGACTTCCTGCCTGTCCGGACAAATGGCGAACCGATTCCGCAGTTGGTCTTGGCTGTTCCCGATACTGTTGCCCGGAGCATAGACTGGCTGCTTTACCGCGAAACATCCCTTCCGTGCCTCGATTATATCCGGCAGATCGAACCGCTGCACATCGACTGCTGGCTGGAAGCGCTGCTGAGCGAGCGGCTGGAACGGAAGACACATGACATCTTTACCCTCCTGGATGCTTATAACAACGATTGGAATGAGGTCTTTTATATTACTTTAACCCGCAATTTCGGTTTTGGCGTGAATAACGATGCGTTCGAAAGACTGGCAAAAAGCCTTCCGCTCCGTTGCATCCGAAAACAGAGGAGCAGTTCTTCGCAGGTGGAGGCGATGCTTTTCGGGCAGGCGGGTATGCTGGCGGAAGAGAATGAGGATCATTATTACCGGTTGTTGCAACGCGAATATGAGTTCCTGCGGCATAAGTTCGGCCTTTCGCCAATGGATGATTTTGTGTTTAAGAGCCTGCGTACCCGGCCCGTGAACTTTCCCTATCTCAAAGTGGCCCAGTTAGCGACTCTCTGGGTACAGCACGACACACTTTTCTCTGCAATCCTGGAGGCGGGGAGTACCGGGGAAATCAAGAAGTATTTCCGTGTATCACCTTCGGACTATTGGGAAACGCACTACCATTTTCGCTGTGCCTCTCCCCGTAAGGAGAAACCGATAGGTGAGAATGCCTTGAACATCCTGCTGATCAATACGGTTGTCCCGATGCTTTTTGCTTATGGACTCCGCAACAAACAGCCTGAATATTGCGAACGGGCCACCCGTCTTCTGGAAAGCATTCCGCCGGAAAAGAACAGCATTGTTTCCACCTTTTGTCATGCTGGCATCACCGTCCGCCATGCAGGCGACAGCCAGGCGCTTATCCAGTTGAAGCGCGAATATTGCGAAAAGAAGAAGTGTTTGTATTGCAGGATCGGGTTCAGGATGTTGAAACAATCTGCTATATCATTCCATTATTGATATATTGAGGAGCGAATTGGCTTGATAATCAAAAAATATGTGCATATTTGCAATGTCAACAGCTCTCAATTATTAAGCGCATGAATTACGATATACTGCCAAAGGAAGAACTTCTCCGTTTGCTGCAAGAACGCGATGAAGAACTTTTAGCTTCAAAGAAAGAAGTTGAACGTTTGAATGGAGATAAAAAGCATCTGTCTTTTTCCTTCGATCAGGCTCCGATTGCGTGTATAACCTTGACTCCTGAAGGTGTTATTACTTCTGCCAATAAATGTGTATGTTCTATTTTGTACATGGATTTGGACAATATAATAGGTTCTAACCTGCATGACTTGCTTCCCAAATACAGAAGTGATTCGCTTCGGGATATAATTGCCGGTCTGAGCCTGGAGAACCGGACGTATCATTTCTATACACACCATCTTTCTGAAAATGGCGTTTTGAGGGCTTACCTGTGGTTCAGTATCGGTTCGTTC
Organism: uncultured Parabacteroides sp.; assembly: GCA_900552465.1. Classification (GTDB taxonomy): domain Bacteria; phylum Bacteroidota; class Bacteroidia; order Bacteroidales; family Tannerellaceae; genus Parabacteroides. Next base: position 14,486 of record URZO01000046.1, read on the forward strand.
GGTGATGATGGGAACTTGAATTATATCACTTCCTATTGTTATCCGGAAAAACTGCAAGATGAGATTGCCAACCAGATTATCTACTTGCAGGAAAAAGCGCAGAACGATGTGCTGACCAGTCAGCGCCTGATGAGCAGCGTGCTCGAGATGATCCAGGAAAACAATACGTTGAGAATCCGGAGTATTCTCCGCCTGATCAATGAGCATTATGATGCTGATACCTGCTGCTACCTCTCCTTTCATGAAGAAATCAGCAAAATGTGTCTGAGGGAGACGGTTCTTAGCGAAACTTCTACTATCATCCTTCCGAACGGTTTCCAGGTGTCTACCATCCCGGAATTTATAGACCGTTATAAGGAAGGATACACACGTATCGGTTATTTCGGAGAAGAAGAATTACTGTGTGACCTTTTCAATTATATCGTTGACCATAAGATGCCCTATACGGCATCCATGTCCGTGCCGATTCTTTCGGGTGATAAGCTTTGGGGAGTGCTGATTGTTATCCGGCAGCGGAATAACCAGCGTTGGACGGATCCGGAATTGTCGCTGGCAAAACTGTTTACCAAGGTAATGGCTATCAGTTTGGAACGCCTCTCTATACAGGCGGATCTGAAGCGGCATCAGATGCTTGTCTCCCTGGCGCTTGAAAAGAGTGAAGTTTATACCTGGCAGTATGATCCGCTGGCGGAGCGGTTCTTTAATTGCGAACTGCTGTTGCAACGTTTCGGCACTCCGGCAGAACTTCAACCGGCTTTCACAACGAAAACGTTTTATAAGATTATGCATCCCGACGATGTGTTGAACTTCCACAATTGTCTGGTATCGACAATCCGTCAATGCAAGGAAGATAGCATACAGGTACGTGTTCGAACGAATGTATCGGAAGGAAGTGCATACGAGTGGTTTGAGTTTCGCTTTATTCCTGTGACGGATGAAGCGACAGGCGAAGTGGTCGAGCTGATCGGAACGAGCAGTTGCATCGACCGCTACAAACAGGCGGAGCAACATTTGATAGACCTGTTGGAAGCCAAGCATCAGGCGGATGAGAGCAACCTGATGAAAACAGCTTTTATCGCCAATATGAGCCATGAAATCCGTACACCTTTAAATGCCATAATCGGTTTCAGTGAATTGCTGATGGATGCGGAGATGGAAAAAGAGGAGAAAGATAAGTATATGAAGATCATCCACGATAATAACCGTATCCTTCTCCAACTGATTAATGATATATTAGATATGTCCCGTATCGAATCCGGGCATATCGAGCCGGTTTACGAAGAAGTCAACCTCCGGGAATTGTTGCAGGAGTTTGCGCAATTGTCCAATATGAACCTGTTAGGAAAAGGCTTGACGCTGGAATTGGAAAAGGACTTGAAAGATTGTGTCATGAAGATCGAACGCCGGACAGTTACCCAGGTTATGACGAACTTTATAAACAACGCTATCAAATTCACCGCTCAGGGCTCTATCGTACTGGGCTACCGTGTCTCTCCCGACGGGAACGGTATGACCTATTATGTCCGGGATACCGGTTGCGGCATCCCGAAAGAAGACTGTTCCCGCATCTTCCAGCGTTTTGTCAAACTGAATGATTTTGCGCAAGGTACCGGGTTAGGACTGTCGATCAGCGAAATGCTTGTCAAAAAGCAGAACGGTTCGATCGGTGTTTTCTCTGAAGAAGGGAAAGGCTCCGAATTTTGGTTTACTCTCCCTTTTTGCAACTGAAAATAGACATATCTTAATATGTGGTTGATTTTGTATCTTATAGATGTAAAGATAGATTAATAACTCTATATATCGCTAATTTTCACCGGATTTTTCCCTATTTTTGCGCGTGTTTGTCAAATGCATTTGAAATAGACATAAATGGATACTAAATATATACGAAATTCATTCCGCTTGTTGTATGGAATGCTGTTGCTGGTCGTCATCTATTCGTGTGCCAATATTGGCAGTCCGAACGGGGGGCCTTACGACGAGGATCCGCCTAAGTTCGTGAGCAGTACGCCTGTCCCGAACCAGATCAATTACAAGGGAAAGAAGATCGAGATCCTGTTTGACGAACTGATACAAATAGACAAACCTTCGGAAAACGTGATTATCACACCTCCCCAGATGGAGTTGCCGATCATCCGTTCTGCCGGTAAGAAGGCGGTGATCGAACTGAAAGATACGCTGAAGGAGAACACCACTTATACGATCGACTTCACGAATTCTATCGCCGACAACAACGAAAAGAACGTTTTCGAGAACTTCTCGTTCGCCTTTTCCACCGGTGATGTGATCGACACGCTTGAAGTATCCGGTGTGCTTCTGAACGCGGAAAACCTCGAACCGATGCCCGGTATTACGATCGGTCTGCATAGCAACCTCGAAGATTCGGCCTTTGTCAAATTGCCTTTCGACCGCACTTCACGCACGAACGACAAGGGGCAGTTCACGATCCGCAACATCGCCCCCGGCACCTATCATATCTTTGCCCTGAACGATGTCAACCGCGACTATAAGTTCGACCAGCCCGGCGAAGATATCGCCTTTTTAGACTCCGTTATCGTTCCTACCTTTGAGCTGACCTCCCGGCAGGATACGGCCTGGAAGGACAGTCTGACGATCGATACGATCCGGACGGTCGGCTATACCCGTTTCATGCCGGACAATATCGAACTCCGCCTTTTTAAGGAGAAGTTTGAGCGCCAGTATATGGTGAAGCCGGAACGTCCGGACGAGAAATACTTCACGCTCCGCTTCAACTCGAAGCTGGATACCGTTCCGGTGCCCGTCCCCGTCAACTTTACTCCGGAAGACAGCGCCTGGTATTTCGTCCAGCAGACGGAAGGCGGTCTGGCTGTCAACTATTGGCTGGCCGACTCGACGGTCTGGAAGCAGGACACGCTGCAAGTACAGGTCTCTTATCCGAAAAGCGATTCCCTGAATATCCTCCGCCCGCAGACCGATACCGTACAACTTGTCATGCGTCGCCGTCCGGCGGAAAAGAAAAAGAAGAAGAAAGACGAGCCCGAACCGATCGATTTCCTCGGAATGCAGGTAAGTGCCTCCGGCTCGATGAATCTGTACGATACGATATCCGTCACTTTCACCGAACCGGTGCTGGGTATCGATAAAGATATCTTCTTCCTTGACCAGAAGGTCGATACGGTTTGGAATGCCGTCGATTTCGAGTTCTTTCCCGATACGACGAACAGCCTGAACTTCTTTATCAAACGTCCCTGGAAGTACGGGGAAGAATATCGTATAGAAGTAGACTCGGCCGCTATCACCAGTCTTTACGGCAAATGGAACAACTTCTTCACCAGCGAATTTAAGATCAAGAAGGAAGATGAGTACGGCCACCTTTATCTCAATATCGTCGGGGTGGATACAACCGCTTTTGTCGAGTTGCTGAGTACGGGGGATGCGCCGGTCCGCAAGGCAAAGGTGAAAGACGGCGGTGTTCTCTTTATGGATTTGAGGCCCGATAAATATTATGCCCGCATTGTTCTCGATACCAATGATAATGGCGTCTGGGATACCGGTAACTATGCCGAAAAACGGCAGCCCGAGACGGTGTATTATTCTCCCAAGATGTATGAAGTCATGCAGAACTGGCAGGTGGAGGAGACCTGGAATGTCACCTCGACCCCGCTCGCCAAACAGAAACCTCTTGAGATAACGAAGAATAAGCCTAAAGAAGTAACCAAGAAGAAAAGAAACTACAAAGATGAAAGTCAACAATCATCGTCAAGGAATAATAGCGGCGGCAATATGGGAATGCCGTTCTAATGCCGTCCGTCTGTGGCTGGTATTGCTGCTGGTGCTGACTGCCGCGGTGGCAGAGGCACAGGAAATACCAGTCCGGAATCGGTTCAGTCCCGGTGAGGAGGTGCATTATGAGTTGTACTTCAAATGGGGACTTCTGATGCCCCGAGCAGGAAATGCGACTCTCTCTATCCGCGAGGCGGAATATGAAGGCGAACCTTCCTTTCACTACCGTCTTCTTTTCCGTACATCCGGAATCATTGAAAAGGTTTACAAGATGCGGGATACGCTCGACTGCCATTTCTCTTCCGACATGCTGCTGCTCCGAAGCGAGAAGCGCGTGAACGAGAATGATTATTACATGATCGACGATATTCATTTCGCGTACGATAACAAAAAGATACTTGCCCGTTCCCACCGCTATACGCCGACCCGCACGAAGATCGACACGATGCTGATCTCGGAAGACCCTTATATGTTCGATATGCTTGGTGCGACGATGTTCCTGCGTTCCCTGGACTGGCATAAGATGAAGACAGGCGACAGTTTCCCCTTCCAGGTGGCAATCGGGCGGGAGCGAATTAACATCAGTTTCCGTTATACCGGCCAGCAGATTGTCGAGCGGACCGAGACACTGAAGTACAGTACCCGTCATTTCTACATCGACATCTACGACGATGCCTTTACCCAGAGCAAGGAAGCTGCCGAAATCTGGGTTGGCGACGACGAGAACCATATCCCCATTAAGATACGCGCCAAACTGAAGATCGGTGCGGCCGAAGTCTATTATAAGTCTTCCAAAGGCTTGCGCTATCCGCTGACTTCGCGGGTAGAGATAAAAAGAAGAGAGCAAAACTAAGTTACCCGCGTGGCTTTGCGGGTAAAGCAATCGTGAAACACGTTTCCGCGTAAGGTTGCGAGACGACGGACAGTTCTCCGCCATGCATCCGTACGATCTGGCGGGAGAGGCTGAGGCCGATGCCGCTTCCCGTTGCTTTGGTCGTGAAGAAGGGGACGAAGATGTCGTCCTGCAGGTCCGAGGGGATGCCCGGCCCGTTGTCCGTCACCCGTATTTCCAACTCGTTCTTTTGCTGCTTTACCTGGATGCGGATATGTCCGTCTTCCTGTCCTTCGAGGGCTTGCATGGCGTTCTTCAGCAGGTTGATCAAGACCTGCGAAAGCTGTTCTTCATCCGCATAAACCGTTATCTCCGGTTGGAAAAGGTCGAGGGAGAAGCGGATCTGTTGCCGTTGCATATCCGGTTGGTGCAGGGTTTGCAGGTTTTGGAGCAGGCGGGTGAGGGAGAACGGTTTGGGTTCCGGTTTCTTCAGGTGGGCGAATTGCCGGTACGACTCGGTGAAATGTATCAGGCTTTCCCCCTGGCTCTTGATCGTGTCGAGTCCGCGGACGGTCTTACGGACCGTCGTGTCGGTGATCTCTTCGCTGCTTTTGACGGATTCTTTTGTCCGGAAATAGGAGAGGAGCGTGCCGGAAAGCGAGACGATCGGAGCGATAGAGTTCATGATCTCGTGCGTCAGGACGCGCATCAGCCTGTCCCACGATTCATATTCCTTCCGGTGCAGTTCGCGGTCGAACTCCTTCCGCTTGTTTTCGGTCATCAGCTTGTGTATGCGGTTGAAAGCGGCGTGCAGGCGGTGTTGTTCGCGGCTGCCGATGTTTTCGGGGAAGTAGAGCATGGACTCGTTGTCTTCTATCGCATCCAGGAAGAGTTGTATCCTCCGGTTGGAAGCGTTGAGATAGTAGACAAGGAAGCTGATCATCCAGGCGGCGATGAAGAGCGCCACGATGCCGAGTATGACCGCCCGCCCCGTCACGATGCCTGCCGCGCCCAACCCGGCCACCACGACGATGGCAACGACTTGCAACAAAATACGTATGTAAAGGCGGATGCTGAACATATCGGTCGGGGGGATCAGAGGTTGAAGCGTTTCATCTTATTATATAGCGTCTGCCGGCTCACCCCCAACTGTTCGGCGGCGGCTGTCAGGTTCCCTTCGTTCTGGGTGATGGCGGCCAGGATCGCCTGCCGTTCCACTTCGCCGAGATTAGGCGCTTCACTGAAGGAAACCGCCTTGCCGGGACGGATGAAGAGGTCGGAAGCGCGTATCACATTCTTTTCGGTCAGGATCACCGCCTTCTCGATCGTATGTTGCAGCTCGCGGATATTGCCCGGCCAGTCGTAGTTCGTCAACTTTTCCACCGCTTGCGGATGCAGGCTGATCCCCGTCCGCTTGTAAAGGACGGTATATTTCTTCAGGAAATAGTCGGCGAAAAGCGCGATGTCCTCCCGCCGGTTGCGCAGAGGCGGGATTTCGATCTGTATCGTGTTGATGCGGTAGAACAGGTCTTCGCGGAAGAGCGACTGCGCGACCATTTCCGGCAGGTTCCGGTTCGTGGCGGCGATCAGGCGGATGTCGACCGGAATCTTCCGGTTGCTTCCCAGTCGGGTGATCTCGCGGTTCTGCAAGGCAGCTAACAGCTTGGCTTGCAATCCCAACGGCAGGTTTCCGATCTCGTCGAGGAAGAGCGTGCTCCCGTGTGCCGCTTCGAACTTGCCCGCCCGGCTCTCCCGTGCGTCGGTAAAAGCGCCCCGTTCATGCCCGAACAGTTCGCTTTCGAACAGCGATTCGCTGACGGCTCCCATGTCCACATGGACCATTTCGTGGCGGCTGCGGAGCGAGAGGCGGTGTATCTCGCGTGCCAGCATCTCTTTCCCCGTTCCGTTCTCGCCGGTGATCAGGACGTTTGCATCCGTCTTGGCTACTTTGGTCACGACTTTGATGAGCTTCATCATGACCGGGGAATGGCCGATAATCATCGCTGGTTCGCTCGGTCGCTTTGGAGGCGGCAGCGGTTGTCCGGACTGCCGTCCCTGCAAGGTGGCGCGTATCTTTTCCAGCAGGCTGTCATTGTCCCAGGGCTTGAGCACGAAATCGGCAGCCCCGCTTTTCAGAGCCTTTACCGCCAGTTCGACGTCTCCGTAGGCCGTCAGCATGATAACGGGCAGCCCCGGTGCGATCTCCTGTATCCGGCGAAGCCAGAAAAGCCCTTCGTTACCGGTATTGACGCCGGCGGAGAAGTTCATATCCAACAAGACAAGGTCGACCGGCCTGCTGTCCAGAACCGACAGGATGCTGTTCGGGTTCGAGGCAGTCTCCACCTGCTCGAACTCGTCTTCCAGGAGCAGTTCGAGGGAGGTCAGCACGCTCTTGTTGTCATCTACTATCAGGATTGTTCCGGCTTGCATAGTCTCTTTTTCCTGTAAAGTTATCCGCTTCCGGAATACCTTGCAAGCAAGCGTCAAAATATTTGACACTTTCAGGGGATTATTCTGCGGTTAGCTGCCGCCGGCTGCCGTCCTGATTTCAATTAGATAGGATGAAATTATAGTCTTGTTCCCATCTAAAAGGAATCGTGTACCCATGTAATCCTTGTTCGACCCGGGTCGAACAGTTGTTTGACCTTCGTCGGACAGTTGTCCCACCCTCGTCGAACAGCTGTCCGACCCGGGTCGGACAAGGATTGGGATGGCATCCAATGGGAATCAGCTGCCTGTTCTCCTGCTTTTTCATGGGACGTTGTTGAAAACAGGATGGCGGGTGGTGCCGGGCAGACAGGCAGGGGGCAAGAGACGGGCAGTGTCAAATAGTTGGACGGATGGGTGTCAAAATTTTGGACGGTTGGCGGGGAGGTTCTCTCTTATCCTGTTGATTATCCGGGCGCTACGTTTCTGGCACGCCGTTTGCGTCCTTTCTTGTATGATGACAGACAGTAATATGGACATCCGCATCGAGCGCAAGTCCCGCTTTAAGAAGAAACATATATATGCCGTTGCAGGAGGGAGTTTCGTGCTGCTCTGCCTGCTCTGGTTCATCTTTCGCGACACCTCTTCTTCGTTGACGGTGGACAAGGAACGCCTCACGGTTGCCGCCGTGCAGAAGGGTGAGTTTAACGATTATATCCGCGTTATCGGGCAGGTCTTGCCGGACCGTATCATCTATCTCGACGCGATTGAAGGCGGCCGCGTGGAGGAACGCCTCATCGAAGAAGGGGCGCAGGTCAAGGCGGGCGACATCATCCTGCGCCTCAGTAATCCGCTCCTGAATATCGGCATCCTGCAAAGCGAAGCAGACCTGGCCTACCAGGAAAACGAACTTCGTAACACACGTCTCAGCATGGAACAGGAACACCTCCGGCTGAAACAGGAGCGCATCGAACTGAGCAAGGAACTGACGCGGAAGGAACGCCGGTTCAAACAATACGGGAGGTTGTGTGAGGAGGGCCTCATCGCCCGCGAAGAGTTTCTGCAGGCGCGTGAAGACTACGAGACCGCCCGCGGACAGCTCGCCGTCGTGGACGAACGGATTGAACAGGACGCCCTTTTCCGCAGCAGCCAGCTGAAGAGCCTGGACGAGAACATCCGGAATATGAAGAAGAGCCTCGCCCTGGTGCGCGAACGCTTGGAGAACCTGAAGGTGAAAGCGCCTGTGGACGGGCAGTTGGGCAACCTCGAAGCCCAGATCGGGCAGTCTATCGCCCAGGGGGAGCGGATCGGACAGGTCATCACGCCCGAACTGAAGGTCGAGGCGAAGATCGACGAGCATTACGTGGAGCGTATCCTGCCCGGCCTTCCCGCCAACTTCGAACGCGAGGGCAGGACGTATGATATGACGGTCACGAAAGTCTACCCGGAAGTGCGTGAAGGGCAGTTTCGTACCGATCTGCATTTTGTCTCCGGACGGCCGGAGAATATCCGTGCCGGACAAACCTATCACCTGAACCTGCAACTGGGCGACCCGGTGCAGGCGGTGATCGTCCCCCGTGGCAGTTTCTACCAGGCAAGCGGCGGCGAGTATATGTATGTGGTCGATGAGGAAGGCAAGACGGCCCGCCGCCGCCCTGTCCGCATCGGCCGCCAGAACCCGCAATATTATGAGGTGGTGGAAGGGCTGCAACCGGGCGAGCGGGTGATTATTTCCGGCTATGACTTGTTTGGGGATAACGAGAAACTAATACTAAAATGATATATTTGCGAATATGGTAGTATCAAACTATTGGAACAGTGCCCGGCGCAGCCTGGCGAAGAAGAAAGGATTCAGCGCCATCAATATAGCGGGGCTGGCGATCGGTATGGCGGCCGCCCTGCTGATCCTGACCTATGTGGCTTTCGAGTATAGCTACGACGATATGCACGACCGGCAGGAGCGTATCTTCCGCGTCGAGGCGCGTTTCTACGAGAACGGAGAGCTGACGGACGACTGGGCTTCTTCTTCCTCCGGATATGCTCCGGCGATGAAGCAGAACCTGAGCGCCGTGGAAGATTACACCCGTGTCGGCAGCCAGTACTTCCCTGAGCAGGTGGTGAAGTATAACGAGCTGCTGTACCGGGAGACCGGCATCGGATATGCGGAGGCTAACTTCTTCAATTTCTTCGACTTCAAGCTGCTGAAAGGGGACAAGAACACCTGCCTGGACGGGCCGAACAAGGTGGTGATTACCGAACGTATTGCCCGGAAATATTTCAAGGGAAAGAACCCGATCGGGAAGATACTGATCTTCCGTAGCAACATCGGGGAGGAGGCTTGCGAGGTGACGGGCATCATGGAAGATATGCCGGTGAACACGCATATCCGCTATAATCTCCTGATTTCTTACAAGACGCTTCCGAAGTGGCTGGACGACTATTGGTATCGGCACGAGGTCTATTCCTACGTCCTGCTGAAGTCTGCCGGGAAGAAAGAGCAGGTGGAGCAGGAATTCCCCGCCATGGCGGAGAAATATAAGACGGAAGAGGCTCTGAAGAACAAGACTTGGGCAATCCAACTGGTCAACCTTCGCGACATCCACCTGAACCCCCAGAAGGCCTACGAGCCGGAGGTGAAGGGAAACCGTTCTTCCATCTGGGTACTGATCTGCACGGCGCTTGCCATCCTTTGCATCGCCTGGATCAATTATATCAATATGACGGTTGCCCGCTCGATGGAGCGCGCCAGGGAGATCGGGATACGCCGGGCTTCGGGGGCGAGCCGCAGGCAGATCATCGGTCAGTTCCTGTTTGAATCGTTGCTGACGAACGGGATTGCTTTCGTCCTGGCGGCGGGATTGATGGAGGCGTTGATGCCGGCTTTCAACCATCTGACGGGACGCGCTTTGAGTTTCTCCGTTTGGTTTACGACGCCGTTGGGGGGATATTTGTTGCTGATATTTGCGATTGGGGTGTTCCTGTCGGGTTTCTATCCGGCGACGGTGCTGTCGGGGGTGAAGCCGATGCGCCTGCTGAAGGGGAAGTTCACGCATACGCGGGGTGCGGCTATAACCCGTAAAGTGCTGGTCGTGTTGCAATATACGGCTTCCTTAGTCTTGCTTTGCGGGACGCTGATCGTCTATGCGCAATTGCAATATATGCGGAACGCTTCTTTGGGCGTGCGCGTGAATCAGACGCTTGTCCTTAAATTCCCGGCGCAATGCGAGGAGCTCGCGATGAAGTTACAGGCGTTCAAGAAGGAGGTCGCCTTGTTGCCTTCCGTGAAGGCGGTTACGGTTTCCGGCGCGGTGCCCGGGACGGAGGTGACGGATTTCCTTTCCATCGTCCGCGAGAGCGATGTGACGAAGCAGACGCGCCTGCTGGAGATGCTGAATTGCGACGAGTATTTCCTGAGCGCCTATGACCTGAAGTTTGTGGCCGGACGGGGTTTCTCGGAAGATTACGGGGGAGATGTCTATAATATCGTCCTGAACGAATCGGCGGTCCGCACATTAGGCTTCGACTCGCCGGATGCCGCTTTGGGGCAACGCCTGTCTGTCGAGACGGTCGACCGCCCGATGCAGATTATCGGGGTGGTGAAGGATTACCACCAGCAATCCCTGAACAAAGACTATACGCCCATCTTGTTCGCCTTGCACGAGAAGCTGAGTTGGATGAAGCAGCGTTATATCTCGGTTGTCCTGGAGAGCGGCAGTCCGCGCGATCTGGTGAAGCAGACGGAGGCGGTGTGGGAGCGTTATTTCCCGGATTCCAGCTATGATTACTTCTTTCTGGACCAGTTCTTCGACCAGCAATACCGGCAGGATGAGGTGTTCGGGCTGATCGTGGCGTTGTTTGCGATATTGGCGATCTTTATCTCTTGCATGGGGTTAGGCGTGCTGGTCATGTTCTCCTGTTCGACCCGTACGCGGGAGATGGGGATAAGGAAGGTCCTGGGCGCTTCCAATATGCAACTGTTCTATGAGTTGGGACGCGAGTTCTTCCTCTTGATAGCTATTGCGATCGTGATCGCCCTTCCGCTTTCGTGGCTGATCATGAGCGGCTGGCTGAGCCATTACTCATTCCGTACGGACTGGAAGGCCTGGTTCTTTGTCGTCCCGGTGATTCTGTTGTGTGTGATCTCTTTATTGACCATCGGCTGGCAAACCGCCAAAACCATCTTCAGCAAGCCTGCCCGCTCTTTGCGCTACGAGTAAATAAAAGAATGTACGCTATTTGCTTATCTGACGGCAATAGCGTACATTTGTCGTGTATCAATAACAAAGAAAGGACATTCATTATGACGCAATTGGAATTGCAGGCACGCAAACTGAACCTGATACAGGATATCATCAATACGATCGACAACGACGAACTGATGAGCCGCCTGGAATCAGCTTATAAGCGGTTGAAGAATTCTGCCGCCGGACAGCATCGTCCTTGCGCTTATACGCTCGAAGAGGTGAATGAGCGGTTGGATGAAGCCGAAAAGGCAGATAAGGAGGGTCGTTATATCAGCCATGAAGATATGCTTAACGAAGTAGAATCATGGTGGAAATGAAAATCCAATGGCTGGAAACAGCGCAGGAAGATTTACGTCAGCTTCGTGCTTATTACATAGATAACGCAGGAATTAATGCGACGCGAAAACGTATAAGAGAAATCACGGAAAGGGTTTCTCTCCTCTCTGCAAATCCCTATTTGGGAAAAGCGGAGCAAGAACTTGGCAGGAAAACTGAGCAGTATCGCTTTCTTGTCTGTGGAGATTATAAGATCTACTATTATATTAAAGAACAAAGCATTAAAATAGCTTTGCTTTGGGATTGCCGACGAAATCCCAAACGTTTGTTTGATAGATTAAAGTAAGTAATTACTCTATCGCCGCAAACGGCAACTCCGTATCCTTTCTGTAACCCGTTCCGTTGAAGGTGGCGATGAGGTCGCCGGCTTCGTTGGTGATGCGTACTTCGCAATTCGAAAGCCGTTTGTGGCTGAAGGCTTCGCGGGCTTCGGCGTAGAGGAAGCCTTTGCTTTCGGCCTTGAAGAAGTTGATGCTGGAGGTGATCGAGAGCGTCAGCCGTGCATGGCTGTTCGTCGCGGCGGCAAAAGCAAGATCGGCAAGAGTGAAGATCGCTCCACCCTGGCATACTCCGCCACCGTTCAGATGTTCCGGTTTTATTTCCATCCGGGCTTTAGCATAGCCATTACCGGTTTCCAACAGTTCTACACCGGCCAATAGGGCGAACTTGTCGCCTTGAAGAAATTCGTTTATTGTCATAATTATTGTATAAGAAATAGTGAACCATAAATGATGATTTATGGATGTGTTTATATCGACCGATGGTAACACCTTCCCCTCTTGAGAGGGGGCAGGGGGTGTGTGAATTTTTCTTTGATAAACAAAAAGATAACACACCCCTTATCCCCTCTCGAGAGGGGAAACAGATACTCCCGGCGCTACAATCACAACACGAAACACACCGTTAAATCATCATTTATTGTTTCAAATATGTCAAATATCTGTCAACTCAACTTCCATTCCGCGCCGTCCTTCGTGTCTTTGATTTCGAAGCCGAGGGCGGTCAGTTCGTTACGGATTTTGTCGGATGTGGCCCAGTCCTTGTTGGCTTTGGCCTGCTGGCGGATGGTCAATAACAGATCCATCGCTTTGCCGAATGCCTCGTAGGTGTTACCGCCGGCTGAGGCTGCTTCGTCTTTCATTCCGAGGACGTCGAAGACGAAGGTATGGAAGACGTCCTGAAGCTCTTTCAGGTCGTCGGCCGAGATCGTAGCCTTACCGTCCTTCACGGAGTTGATGGCGCGTGTGGCATCGAACAGGTGGGCGATCACGATCGGCGAGTTGAGGTCGTCGTTCATGGCGTCGTAGCACCGGCGGCGCAGGTCTTTCACGTCGACCGTCGAGGCGTCGGATGCTTTCAGCTTCATCAGGTGGTTGTAGGCGTCCATCAGACGCTCCAGACCCTTTTCGGCCGCTTGCAAGGCTTCGTTGCTGAAGTCTACCGTGCTACGGTAGTGCGCCTGGAGGATAAAGAAGCGGATCGTCATCGGTGAATAAGCCTGATGCAATATCTTGTTGCTACCCGTAAAGAACTCGTCTAACGTGATGAAGTTACCCAACGACTTGCCCATCTTCTGCCCGTTGATGGTGATCATGTTGTTGTGCATCCAGTAATGAACCATGTCGTCGCCCTGCGAAGCGACCGCCTGAGCGATCTCGCATTCGTGGTGTGGGAAGATGAGGTCCATTCCGCCGCCGTGGATATCGAAATGCTCGCCCAGGTACTTCTTGCCCATCGCCGTACATTCGCAATGCCAGCCCGGGAAACCGTCGCTCCAGGGAGAAGGCCAGCGCATGATGTGTTCCGGTTGCGCGCATTTCCAGAGGGCGAAATCGACCGGGTTATGCTTCTCGTCCTGCCCGTCCAACGCGCGGGTCGTGTTGAGCATATCGTCGATATTACGGCCGGAAAGGACGCCGTAGTTATGATCCTTGTTATATTTCTCCACGTCGAAGTAGACGGAACCCTCGCTCTCGTAAGCATAGCCGTTGTCCAGAATCTTCTTCACCAGTTCGATCTGTTCGATGATATGTCCGGATGCATGCGGCTCGATGCTGGGAGGCAAGACGTTGAGCGCTTCCATCGCATGATGGTAACGGTTCAGGTAGTATTGCACCACTTCCATCGGCTCCAACTGTTCGAGGCGGGCTTTCTTGGCAATCTTGTCTTCGCCGTCATCCGCGTCGTGTTCGAGGTGGCCGACATCGGTTATGTTGCGTACGTAACGTACTTTGTAGCCTATATGAGTCAGGTAACGGAACAGGAGGTCGAACGTGATGGCCGGGCGTGCATGCCCCAGATGCGCATCGCCGTAAACGGTCGGACCACAAACATACATACCCACATGCGGCTCGTGCAACGGGATGAACTGTTCCTTTTTTCTTGTAAGCGTGTTGTAAATACTTAATGGATGTTCCATATCTATTTGTTTTTAAGAGGGGCAAATATAGGAATAATCTCTGCTTTCGCCAACCTGTAGGGAAGGTATTTACGTTATTAATTACAGATCAGACGCCGGGTTGCAGGCGATGGTGAAGCGGAATGTACTTCCTTTCCCCAGTTCGGACTCTACGGACAGGCGGCCTCCCAGCTTGTTTACGATCAGTTGGCAGATCGAGAGTCCCAATCCTGTTCCGGGAATGAAGCTGTCCAGTTTGGTGAAGCGGTCGAATATTTGTTCCAGATGTTCTTGCGAGATGCCTTTCCCTGTATCGGTTACATAGAATGAAAGGCCGCCTTCGACCGGCTGGTAACCCATTGTGACAGAGCCCTGTTCCGTAAACTTGATTGCATTGCTCAGCAGGTTGGACAAGACCTGTGTCAGGCGGTTCTTTTCCGAATAGACGAAGTACTGCCGGTAAGGGATTCTACAGATCAGTTCGACCCCCTCCTTTGCCTGTAACTGATAGACCTCCTGCAGGTCCAGCAGAATCTGGGAGACGTCGAAATCGGAATAGATGAACTTCATCTTTCCGGCCTCGATCCGGGAAAGGTCGAGTATGTCGTTGATGATCTGTAGCAGGAGATGCGTGTTGTTGTCGATGATGCGGATGAACTCGGATTGCTCCTCCTTATCGTCCGTTTGTGTCAGCAACTGGGAAAAACCGACGATGGCGTTGAGCGGCGTTCGTATCTCATGGCTCATATTAGCCAGGAAAGAAGTCTTCATCCGGTTAGATTCTTCGGCTTTCTCCAGAGGTGTGAGGTCTATCTGGAGGCCTGTCAGAGTGGTTACATATCCGTCTGCATTGCTTTCGAGGGGAACGGCGATCGAGTTTACCCATCTGTATTCGCTTTCTCCCTCCAACATCACGCGCAGATGCAGGCTTTGGGAACCGTCCTCTCCCCTGGCGCGCAGCTCTTCTTCGTGTTTCAGGATCAGGCGGTCTTCCGGATGGACGGTGAAACGGAAAGGCGTACGGATGAATAAGTCCGGTTGTGCCGGGTCGATGAGCAGGCGGGTGTACTTGCGGGTCTTTACATCATAATCCCACTGGATGATCTTGGCCGAACGTATTGCAAGTTCGGAACGTTGTATATATTTCCGCAATGCCTGTTCGCGTTTCGCTTTGGCCGTTATGTCTTTTTGGGTTCCGATCAGACGTACTGTTTTTCCTTCCTTATTTGTAATCCCCAACGCATGAATCTCATACCAGCAGATACTTCCCCGCGTGGTTTCCAGCCGGAAGATATCGGATGCCTTTTTATGCTTCCCTTCGACAATATCCCGGATGAAATGGTTGAGTTTTTCCCGGTCTTCCTCGACAAGCTGGTCGATTATGTCTTGTAGCCTCATGCCCGGTTGGGGAATTGTACAGATATCGGCCAGGTCGAAATCGTCTTTTTCCGGAAGATATGACCATACGGACAATTCGCCGGCTTGTAGGGCAAGAGCCAGTTTGTTTTTTAGATCGGAGGCTTCATGTTGGAGCTTCTTCCATTTTTTAAGATCCTCTTTTTGTGCTTTATTTCGTTTGTATAACAGGTAAATGAGTGTGAGGAAGAGAATGACGGCCGAAGCGGACACTATCAGAATGATTATTTGCAAAGTTGTACTTTTCATCTTGAATTATAGATTATCAAAGGGGAATGATCGTTAACTGAAATAATAAATTGATATATTTGTCCCCGAATTGTAATTAGAATCAACACATAACATACTGGCCATGAAACCAAATTCATCTTTTATACTAACAATTATTTTAGCGGTTTTGTTGACCGCCTGTGCCGATCAGTCCTATAATCTGGCCGACTACGGCCTGAAGCCGGACAGCCGGGAAAACGCCTCTCCTTTGATTGCAAAAGCCCTGCAGGAGATTGCCTCTGCGGATCACCCGGACGGCATCACAATCATTTTACCGAAAGGACGTTACGACTTCTATCCCGAGGGGGCTTCCCTTCGCGAGTATTTCATCTCCAACCACGACCAGGACAATCCCAAGGCGGTAGGGTTGGCGTTCGAGAAGATGAAGAACGTTGTCTTTGACGGGCAGGGTTCGGAACTGATTTTCCACGGACGGATGCTTCCCGTTTCCTTAGTGGGTTCGGAGAATTGCACGTTGAAGAACTTCAGTATCGACTTCGAGAATCCGCATATCAGCCAGGTCAAGGTGTTGGAAAACGATACGGTGAACGGCCTGATCACCTACGAGGTGGCGCCTTGGGTGCAATACGAGATACGCGATAGCAACTTGGTCGCCAAAGGGGAAGGCTGGGAACACGTCTCCTCCTCCGGCATTGCCTTCGAGGGAGATACGAAACGCCTGGTCTACACAACCAGCGATATTGCCGTCGGGACAAGGCGGGTGAAGGAGATCGCCCCGCGCCGGATCGTCGCTCCCTGGAAGAACCGGAAGCTCGTCCCTGGAACGGTTGTCGCCATGCGCGGACACGGGCGGCCTACTCCGGGCGTTTTCATGTATCACGATACGAACACGTCGCTCGAAAATATCCAGGTTCATTATGCCGAAGGAATGGGCCTTCTGGCACAGATGAGCGAGAATATCACGCTGGACCGCTTCTCGGTCTGCCTCCGCGGCAAGGACGACCCGCGTTACTTCACGACACAGGCGGATGCGACCCATTTCTCCGGATGCAAGGGGCTGATCCGCTCGGTCGGCGGTTTGTACGAGGGGATGATGGACGACGCGATCAATGTGCACGGCACCTATCTGAAAGTACAACGCCGCCTCGACGACAAAACGCTGATGGGCGAATATATGCACGGCCAGTCATACGGTTTCGAATGGGGGCGTCCGGGCGACACCGTCCAGTTTATCGACTCCAAAACAATGGAGATACTCGGTGAACAGAACACGGTGGCGGCTATTCAGGCCGTCGACAAACCGGACGATCACGGCGCCCGCCTCTTCCGCATCACCTTCTCGAAGCCTGTCGACCCCGCCATCAGCGAGGCCGGGACGTATGGCATCGAGAACCTGGAATGGACGCCGACGGTCTATTTTGCCGACAATGTGATCCGCAACAACCGCGCCCGCGGTTCCCTCTTCAGCACACCCCGGCGGACGGTTGTGGAAAACAACGTTTTCGACCATACTTCCGGCACGGCTATCCTGCTTTGCGGCGATTGCAACGGATGGTTCGAGACGGGCGCCTGCCACGATGTGCTGATCCGCAACAATCGGTTTATCAATGCGTTGACGAATATGTTCCAGTTCACCAATGCCGTTATTTCCATCTACCCGGAGATACCCGACCTGAAGGATCAGAAGAAGTATTTCCATAGCGGAATCGTGATCGAAAACAACACTTTCGATACGTTTGACGCCCCGATCCTGTATGCAAAATCGGTCGACGGCCTTGTTTTCCGCAATAATGTGATCCGGCAGAACCGGGATTATCCTGCTTTTCATTGGAACAATCACCGGTTTTTCTTCCAACGGGTGATCCATACGGAGATAAAGGATAACCGTTTCGAGGGTGGGTTCGATGAGGTAAAAGACATCCTTTCAGAGGATTAGATCCTCACCCGATAATCGTTGGGGATAACCACAAGGATGAGGCAGGTATACGGATCAGTTTAAACCTGTCAAATGATGATTTGTCGGTGTGTTTATATCGCCCGATGGTAACTCCATCCCCTCTTGAGAGGGGGCAGGGGGTGTGTGGATTTTCATTGATAGACAGAAAGA
>URZO01000047.1 GCA_900552465.1 uncultured Parabacteroides sp.
GCGCAAAAGTACAAAACTTTTCTCACTTATCGGCTAAATGTGGGTGGTAGTTTGCTTAATTATATATTAGAAAAGCACTTATGGTTTCGTATCGCTTCCGGCAGAAAGAAACGCACATCCTTCCCGGCTTTCAATGATTCGCGGATGAACGTAGAGGAGATCTCCATTAAAGGAGCATCCACTTTGCGGATGGAGGGAATATCGGACGGGATCTGTATCTCGTATCCTTTACGCGGATAGACAAGGATTGGATAGTTAGAGATCAGCTGGTCAGACTCTTTCCACCGTTTTATGAAAGCCCAGTTATCGGCACCCATGATGAAATGGAACTGACGGTCGGGATATGTTTTTTCAAGTGCACGTAGCGTGTCGATGGTGTAAGTAGGCTGGGGGAGGGAAAACTCGAAATCACTTGCCTTGAATTTAGGATATCCGGCAATGGCAGCTTCGACCAGTTCTAGCCGGAGCCGGTCATCCATCAGGTCGTCGCGTTTCTTCAGCGGGTTATGAGGCGTGATAACAAACCAGAGTTCGTCCAACCCCGCAAACTCACACAGCCAGTTGGCCAGGGCCAAATGACCGATGTGAACCGGGTTGAAAGAACCGGAAAAGATTCCGGTTTTCAGCTTGTTGTTTTCCTTTACCGTTGTTTCTTCCACATTATAAAGTTGAATGCCTGTACGCCGAATACGAGTCCGGTTGCAAATGCAATGAGATATTCTTTATAAATGAGGCCTGCAATGCAGGTTCCCAATGCCGCGATTCCGGTCAGTGCGAAAATATATCCCCATTTACGTGATAATTGTCTGTTGTTATTCATTCTTTAGACAGAAAATCTTTTATAACTTCCACTGCTTCGGCCTGTGCTGTCGCAAGGTCGTCGTTTACGATGCAGACATCGAAATGAGGAATAAATCCCAGTTCGAATTCCGCTTTTGCGATACGGCTGTCGATCACTTCGGGAGCATCCGTTCCACGTCCTTCCAGACGTTCACGCAGATGGGCGATGCTGGGCGGCTGGATGAATACTGAAAGAGCACGGTCACCATAAAACTTTTTGATGTTGCATCCGCCGACAACGTCCACATCGAATATGACGTTGTTGCCTTCATTCAGTTGGCGTTCCACTTCACTTTTCAATGTGCCGTAGTATTTATCGGTATATACTTCCTCATATTCCAGAAAATCACCGGCAGCGATACGGGCCCGGAATTCGTCGGGAGTCAGGAAATAATATTCCACACCGTTCTGCTCTGTTCCGCGTGGTGCACGGCTTGTTGCCGAGATAGAGAAATGCAGGTTCAGGTTCTGTTTTAACAGATGGTTGATGATGGTTGATTTACCTGAGCCTGACGGGGCAGAGAATATAATTAATTTACCAGCCATATTATAATACGTTTAGTACCTGTTCCTTGATCTGTTCCAGTTCGTCTTTCATCTGAACGACAATTTTCTGCATTTCCGCATGGTTGCTTTTCGAACCGAGCGTATTGATTTCACGTCCCATTTCCTGGGCGATGAAACCGAGCTTTTTGCCTTGTCCGTGCCCGTTATCCATTGTGCTGAGATAATATTTCAGATGGTTGTCCAGGCGGTTCTTTTCTTCGTTTACATCCAACTTTTCGATGTAGTAGATCATTTCCTGTTCGAAACGGTTCTTGTCGTAATCCTGTCCGGCAATCTTTTCGAGGTTGTCCATGATGCGGGTTTTTACTTTTTCGATCCGTTCTTTTTCATAAAGTTCCACTTCCGAAAGCAGGCGTGCGATGTTGGCTATCTTTTGTTCAAACAATTTTTGTAGCATGGCGCCTTCCTGGATACGGAAATCGCAAAGATGTTTGATTGCCTCTTTGATTGCATTTTCAACGACGGTCCATTCTTCTTCATTCACTTCCTGAGCCTCTGTCTTGATCACGTCCGGCATGCGGAGCAATGTCTGGAACCAGTCCGAAGGGAGCGAGATGTTCAGGCGGTCGGCAATATCTTTGATCTGATTATAGTAGTTTTCCACCGCAGGCAGGTTGATTTGCGTGGGGGTGTCTTTACCTATATATTCGATGAATATATTAAATTCGACTTTTCCACGTTCCAGCGACTGGAGTAACAGGCTACGTATCTGCATCTCTTTGTCTTTGTAAATGGAAGGAATGCGCGTAGATAAATCTAGTTGCTTGCTGTTCAGAGCCTTAATCTCTACGGTTACTTTTTTTGAAGGAAGTTCGGCCGTAACCTTGCCGAATCCTGTCATTGATTGTATCATTATTCTGAAAATTAGATTGCAAAGATACTCAATCAATTGACAATAGGCAATTGGCAATTGATAATTATTGGAAAAAGTCGCCTGTGTATTTCAGACGGATCTTAAACCATAGCTTTACACCACCTAAAGCTATGTGTTAGGAGGTGTAAAGCTATGGTTTAGGAGGTATATCCCAGCATTTGTCGTTTGCCGGTCTTAATAAAATAGGTTTTGATCATGCGATTACAATTATGTTTTTATACTTTTGCATCCGTAATCAAGATTGGCAATTAATCATGTCCTGTATATTAAGTATCGAAACATCGACTTCTGTTTGTTCTGTAGCGTTGTCTATGGACGGGGAAATCCTTTTTGAGAAGGCCTCTTTCGAAGGTCCTTCGCATGCTGCTCTGTTAGGTGTATTTGTAGAAGAGGCTCTTTCCGCTTTGAAAAAAAAGGAAGGTAAGCTGGATGCGGTTGCGGTTAGTAGTGGTCCGGGTTCTTATACCGGGTTGCGTATCGGGGTATCTGTCGCGAAAGGTCTTTGTTTTGGTTTCGGTATTCCTCTAATAGGTATTCATACATTAGATATAATGGCTGCTACTGCTATCAAGCAAAATAAGGGGGTAACGGATTGCCTTTATTGTGCGATGTTGGATGCCCGTCGGATGGAAGTGTATGCGGCGATCTATGATGCTTCTTTAAAACTTGTTCGCGAGACGACGGCCGATATTGTTGATGAGGGAACGTATGCTTCCTATCTGGAAAAGGGAAAAGTATGCTTCTTTGGTAACGGGGCAGAGAAATGTAAACTGGTCATTACTTCTCCGAATGCTCTGTTTATGGAAGATGTCCATCCATTGGCGGTTAATATGATCCTATTGGCGGAGCAGGCTTTTGCCGCCGGCAAGTTTGAGGATACCGCCTACTTCGAACCGTTCTACCTGAAGGAATTCCAAGCGACAATAGCCAAGAATAAGGTGTTAGGTAATTAAAAGAATTGTTATCCATACATAGTATAATAACCACTCTAAGATTGTTAAGAAAGAATATATCTTAGAGTGGTTAATTTTGTATCAAATAAACTTTTCGGCAACTTCTTCGATAGTGAAATTCCCGTCTATTTCCGGAATCTCGATATTTCCGTTTAGGATACGGAAAAAGAAATCTGCCGTTTTTTCCGGAGTCACTTCGCAAGGTTGATTGTCTTTATCCGGTCCAAGGTTATATTTTTGTTGAAGTTGGTTGTAAAGGCTGGTCGAACCGATGATGAAATGATTTTGTAGTTTCTCCGTATCGAGTAGTTCGGTGGCCAGGACTTTTCCGACAACGCTATAGCAAAGTAGCAATTGTTGTTCATTGTCGGCCGCCAAAACGCTTTTTAGCTCGTCGGAGTCAAGATCCATTCGGATAACACCGCTATTTTCTTCAACCGCCAAACCACGATACAGATGTCCCAAGTCTGCTAAACTTAAGTTGTAGAGGGTGGTTGTAGGTAGCGTTTTTATTTTTTGTACGGTAAAAGCACTGGGGAGCAATAAATAATTAGTCCCGTCCATAGAAACATCCGGAGCATTGAAGGTCCCGATCACACAACTCTTCAGGTCAGCCGATTGGGTCGTAAATATACCACCTAAGACAACACAATTTTCCAGGTATACGTCATCCGCAAAGATGCTACCGGCGACGAATGCATTGCTAAGTTTAACCTGCTTTCCGTTAATATCAGCCATAAACATCAGCTTGCAATCTTTCGCATAAGAAACAATTGCGTCGGATGAGGCAACCGTTTTATGAAGTACTATTTTCCCGGTGGCGGAGGAGCTGACATGAAATTCCAGTTGGGTATAAACGGCTCCCTGGATTTCTATTTCGCCTTGTAGCATTTCCAGTTTACGGGCATAAACGGCACCTTCGATTATTGTATCGCTCTGGATTGTGATATCTCGTTCCAGTTCGGCTACCACTTTAGGCAGGATAGCACCTTTTACACGATTGTCTTTTAATATAATGTCTCCGTTGAAATTGATATCTTTCAGTTCTTTCATGATGGATTGTCTTTTATTTGATTGATAATGTTAACGGTTGCTCTTTTTTCCATAGCGACCGTATCATGTTCGATACGCGTTGTTCGTGGGTATCGTTAACTCCATATACGGCAAGTTCTTTTTCTATATATGAAGTGATGCGTTCAGTTGTTTCAGCATCCATTTGTTTCCAGGTGAGAGGAGACGATTGGATGTTCTGTTTCAGCATCTGTTTGTCCACTTGCAGGCTTTTTAATAGTTCGTTGTTATAAAGTTCGGACATGATTCCTGATTGCTCGTCTGTTGTTTCACAATACAGGACGGGAATCATTTCAACTTTTCGTTCCGTTGCATGCTCATAAGTCAGACGTGTCTGTATCTGACGGCTTAAGCCGATCGTACCCGAAATGTAATCGTAAGCACATTGAATGAGTTGTTGTGCTTTCTGCTTTATGGAAGAGGCATATAATGCGGCCTGAAGTTGTGTATTCTCTTTATGGCCGACGAGTGCCGTTGCCATCAATACTGTTTCCGTATTACGGAAAAGGGTTTGAGTACTTTGTTTGATAAGCCCGAATGTCTCTTTGTGTAAAGCATGGATTCGGTTTTTCAGCTCTTTATTCAAATCCTGGAATATGCTTGTATACCGTTGTTTGATACGGTTGTAATCGCCTTCCATGGTGGCTTTCTTCTTTAGCAAATCGTCTGATTGGGCCTTCAGGGCCATCAATAGTGCTTCGGCTTTCGCTCTTTCTTCGCTGACCTGTATTTCTATGTTTGAAGTTATCAGCTGGACAAAGCCGCTTCCCAAGGTATGTCCCAATTTGATGGAATTTGTCGCTTTACTGGCTACTTCGGCGGCCTCGGCGGTGATAACCGCTTTTTTCAGGTTACCGACTTTGGCACTACACGTATCGACACTATTGTCAAACGGGTTGGTATTGACATTTATGTCGAAGTATAAATCTTCCGAGAGTTCTACCGGGACGTTTTTCGTAACAGTATGGCTATTTCCGTCTGCTCCCGTGTAACTAAAAGATACGGATTTCGTGTCTCTTAACGTGATTCTTTCTTTATATCGTCGTGTGTAACTCATATCATACCTCCCCGGGCGTTTGCCATTTTTGTTGTTGGTATAGTTTCTTTATCAGGTTTGTAACCCGCTCTGATGTTCCGGATGTGGCGACATATCGGTTAAACTCGCCGGTAATCCGTTGGTAGGCGATTTCGTCTACCTCTTTCCATTTCAACTCGCCTTGTTTATCGCTCACGCCTTTAAGGATGGGAGCTTCCATATAGTTTTTAAGTCGTATGTCATTGGAGTCTGCAATGAAACAATTAGGGGTGGAGCTATTTTCCTGCCTGCTTTGCGAAATAATGATCGGCACGTATGTTGTCCCCGTCTGGTCGACCGCTTCGTTCAACATGATCTGTTCGGACAATCTTCGTTGGAAATTGAAGAATTTCAGGTAATGTTTCATGTAGTCGATCAGTATGCTTGCGTTATGTTTGATCTTGCCGGCGGCAATGGCCTGGCTGACGGAAAGCGATTCGGACTGGTTTACGGGAACCCGGGCTATTAATCCGTTTATCCGGTTTTCAGATGTCTGAATATCTTTGGATACGAAATTGATAGTCGGTTTATCGAGCTCGTAAATACGATTGTGCAAGGCTTTATTCAAGGAGTTGAATAAGGAGGTATAGCGGGTCGCAATCATGTGGAAATCTTTTCCCATGCGTGTTTTCAGTGCGGTGAGTGCCATACTTTGTTGGGAAAGTTCCATGACGAGGGCTTTGGCTTCGCTTTCGGCGATGGCACTTTTTTGTGCGATCTGTGAAAGCATGAGTTTATAGAAGCCATTGTTCACTTTGTTGCAAAGCATACTTGTAGCCTTTGTTTCGGCGGCAATTACGGCCGTTTGCATAGTCACAACAGCCGTACTGACCCCATTTACGTTTTCAGATACTTTGTCTATCTGCTCTGCCATTGGCTGAGTATCCACATTAAAACTATATGATGCCATAATGTAATTGTCTATTGTTGATTGTGTTATTACCCATTCGTTAATGCGCTCTTATCTTCTTCCAGTTCTTTCAGGGAGGACATCGCTACTGCATTCAGATTCAGGGACAGATGTTCATTCATAATGCTTTCGACATTTGGCTCGGGAGGTATTTCCGAGACTTTGGCATAAAGCGGATTGATGACGACAAGGGGCTTACGGCGTTCATCCAATGAAGCGACGTTGTCGCAGGCATCAACCAGGTCTTTGGCATTTCTGTCCCGTAGGGAACCGTCGTAATATTCTACATGGCCGAAGGCTGTTGCACGATCGTTGATGTCGTCTTTCAAGCGGTTCATATACTCTTCAAAGTCTGTCTGTACATTCTCGAACTGGTCGCTTTGCAATTTGAATGCGGCCAGCATCTCTGCTCCTCCGTCATCGATTTTTTCTATTTCTTCATCGTTCCGGATACTCTTTTTCATGTTTTCCATAGAGGCAAGAGTCGCTTGGGAAGCCATGAATTGCGTCAGGTTGCTTCTCATCAGGTTACGTAGATCATCGCTTGAAGTACGGTTGCGTCCGTAAAAATCTTCCGTATCCTGGTGCCATTGGTTCAGATAATTGATTTTCTGATCTTTGATGTTATTATATATTTTAAGACGTTCCACACGGCTCTCCATCAGTAAATTCTGGACGATTGGCGCAACAATTTCTTCTTGTATCTGGCTGATGCCAAACGGCATTGTTGTTTTGGAACCATCTTCTGCTACCCAAGAGTCTGATATTATGTCATACCGTACACGCGAGCTTTCTTTTAGTCTGAAAGGGGTATAATGCTCTACCGAATCACTGAAATTGAAGTTCTCGTGTCTCATTTTTTCAATCTCATCTTGTTCGAGCAGGGGGGAATAATGGTTGTAGGATGCTTTTAATATATGGAAAAGCAGCTGATTCGAATCTTCCACCAAGGTATGGCTTGAAGCAACTTTCAGCATGGCAATTGTCTGTATGGCGGTCCCGACGTTTGATATTAACCTTTTCAGGACATCTTCGAACTGCTCGCTCTCGCGCGACAATGATTGGCGCATGGCATTCAGTTTATTGAAATCATCGATCTCTTTATCATATTTGTGAATATTGAATATGTTCAGGATAGGGGCACCGCTCGCATCGTTTGTCGCATATCCTTTCAGGTAGTCGGCATACTTGCTTTGTGGAAGTATGACTGGTAGGGAAACCGTTGACAGGGTGACGTCTTCCAGGCAACGGGCGGCGATGCGCAAACAACGGTCCATCTTGCTGAAATAATCGTGATAGGTGACTTTCTGGATAGATCGTGAATAATTGTCTGTATCGATTTCTTCAGTATCATCGGAACTTTCGACTAAAGGAGCTTTAGTTGAAAGAGTTTCCAGTTGGTTGATCTTCTCCGTTAACAACTCTTGGTTGTTAACCAATTGGAGTTGAAATTTCTCTTCTTGCATGGAACCCGTATGGTCAACTAAAAAACTTTTGTTTTCGTATGGTATCTGGCTGGCTACCGGAATATAGACGACTCCTAACTTTTCGACTTTATAGTCCCTGAATATATTCTGGTAATTTTCTTCCTGCTCGGCAATGTGTTCCTGGGTCTGCTCTATTTCTTTTTCAAATGCTCTCTTTTTTAGAAAGATGGCTATGGACCCTCCGAGGCTGGCAATGGCGATGATTATTCCTACAATAGGTGAGAAGCAAAAATAGAGGACCAGCCCGACAACAATACCCGCAAGGCATGCAATAGCCTGGTTCTGTTTTCTGTCAATTATTATTGCCTGATTCTTTTCTGCATTTTTCCATGCCTCGATTTTTTTCTCGATTGCTTCTTCTTGCGAGACAATTTTTTCGGCCGCCTGTCTGTAATAATCGAATAAAATATGCGCCTGGTCCTGATAGAGATCTTGCGATGAATCAAATACTTTACCTTTCATGATATTGTCTTGTTAATTATTATTTATTTTGCTGTTTGCTATGTTCGCTATATATACACCGAATAGATATATTAAGAAGAAGGATAATTGATATAGAAGTTGCCATTCGAAAGAAATTGTAAAATAGATTCCGCCGACTATTCCGCCAATTCCCAATATCGTGTATATCCAAGTGAAAAAGATTGAAATGCCTAATCCAGCTATGTGATTGCTGAACTCACGGGAGGATGAGTATAGTATGGGATAAGCAAAAATATTGGCAAAATAGATCATACAGCATACGATCATATCAAAAGCCAGGTTCTTTTCTGCGATCCGTTCGTGCAGAAGCAGGTATGAACCGGTTAAAAGCACAATCATTCCTATCAGGATCAGGACGTATTTTAATAGTTGGTTTCCCATGATATATAAGATTTGAATGAAAATTATTTATTTTTACTACCGCAATTAGGACAGAAAGTCGCTCCGTGTAATGGTGTATTACATTGACTACATCTATCTTCGTTGAGAGGACGTCCGCAACTGGGACAAAATGTACTACCTGGCGGAACCATATTTTTACAATTTGGACAGATTTCGATGTTTTCCTGTAATAGCGGACTACCACAATTGACACAACGTTTTGCCGTTGGAGAATTGTCGGAACTACAGGATGGACAGGGCCTGTATTGGTTCCCACATTTGGGGCAAAATTTCATATTGGAGGGATATTTATTGGCACAATTAGAACAATAGACATCATGGATCAAAACACCTTTCGTTGGTGATTGGGCAGGTGCGGAAGAAGGTTGTGCAACGGATGAGGCCGTATAGACTGGGGAACCTGGCCGCATATTGTTCATCATGCTCATGGCAACGAAGGCTCCCATTAGCCCACCGGAGCCGGAGGCTATATTTTCAAGTGCTTTCTCTTGTATATCCAGCATACGGTTCTGGCTATAGGTATTCGGGTCGAAGCCAAAACCGCTGGCTGCTTTCATGCCATCATCGCTTGTGTCTATCCGGATATCGGCAATATTCAAGTCTACAACCTCAATTCCGTATTTATCGACGAAAGATGTCAATACTCCCTTCATCTCTCCGGTGAGCAAGCTCCTTCTTGCATTTATTTCAGCCAGTGAAAGATTATGGGCATCCGCATATTGTGCTATCTTGGATGATATCTCATGCTGGATACGTCCACTTAAACTGGCATTGATATGACTGGCATAGTATGGAGATTGATAATTTACCAGATGTGTAAAGAATTTTTCTGCATTGGCGACATGTAGCCCGTAGTTGACAAGTGCAATTGTCGGACACCCGTGAGGGAAAGAGGTATCTTTTACCAGAAACATATTCGTCTGGCAGTTAATCTGGAGAATATCCGATTTATTGATAAACCAAAGAGAAGCCATTAACGGGTTTTTCCCTCCGAAGGGTATTCCGAATAATTTGCGAAATATGGGAATGTTCGGCGTGTCCAACGTATATCGTCCTTCCTGGTAAATTTTTTGTATTTTACCATCTACCAGAAAGATCGCTTCTTGCGAGTGAGTGACATTCAGTACTGCATTCGAAGATAGATTCTTTTCTGGATATAGGTAAGCAAAAACTTTCTCACCATTTATATCCCAACTGGGTGCATCGATTATTGCCATAATGATATTAGATAAATAAAGTGGCTATAAATGTAGGGGTTTATAGCCTTAATAAAGTTGATGTAGAATAAGAAATGAGGGTGCTAAAGGTTATATGCATAAGAACCTGATGCACCCTCATTTCTCATTTTATTTGATGGATTATAATTCTTTGCCGACTGCATTCATTTCTGTTCCAGGCATGCCGTTGACATAACCTCCATAAGTACAGCCGGATATACTCCCTGTTCTCTCCAATTTTCCTGTAATGTTTCCGATGAATAATGTAGAACCGTTGATCCGCCCTTTGTTTGTACAGTTTATAATGTACCCGTTTCCTTCTTCTTCCGTATCATTACCTGTCTGAGCGCTTATACCTCCGATATCACCAGAATATCCATATGGATTCTCTGTTAATGTGATATTACCTTCATTAATACAGTTCTTGACTGTTCCGTCTGGGATTGATGCGGATATTCCTCCGATAGATGTAAATCCTTTTACTTCGCCCATATTATGACAGTTGGATATAATACTTTTTTGCGAACAATCACCGATGCCGGAGAGATAGGCTCCTTCTCCTTCTATTGTTCCGTAATTTGTACAGTCTTCAATTGTTCCATTAAACGAATATGAAATACCGGCAGCTCCGTCACCGCTCGGTCTTGAATAGGTATGATTGCGTATATTCCCGTGATTTATACATTTAGAAATCACGCCTCCTTCATTAAAACCGGATATGCCTCCGGCTTGCCAGTCGGATGAGATCGTTCCATGGTTTGAACATCCTTCTATACTCCCTGCATCGTTCCATCCGGATATACCTCCAATATTCGAAAATATATGAACACGGTTGTCTATGAGGTTACAATAATTATGGCAGTTTATGATTTTACCGAAATTCATAGCGCAAATAGATCCTATATTGTTTCCTGTATTGTCGGCTACAGCGGTAGTAACAAAAGTTGAATTTTTCCCGATGGTGAGATTACGGATTTCACCGATATTGGAAATATATTCGAATAAACCGCAATTCCCGTTCTCATTGATGGTGAAATGGATATTGTCGATAGTATGATTGTTCCCATCTAAAATAAAGTGGCATGTTTGGAATGGAACCCAATTTTTTTCAGAAGATAAGTCTATGTCGTTATCAATGTAGACAACACCGTTTTCCATGAAAGAGGAAATGTCTTCACCTCTGTTAACCAGGTCACGGAAGAGGATAAAGTCTCCGGTGGTGTAAATACCGCGTTTTCTTCCAATATTGATTTTTAGCTCCGGCCCATAAGCTAAGTAAGAACTGTCATTTTGGGCAAAAGCGCGAACATAATAATCCGTATTGCTTTGTATGCCGGAGAGGGTTGCTTCGAAAGAAATGCTGTCTACTACTACTTTTTGATCGAAGACAGTAGGACGTCCGGTCGTATTCCAACAAAAACCTTTGGCTACAATGTGTTTGCCGGTTTCATCGATACCATCGTCATTGATTGTGGCGCGTACTGTCTTATCACTGATCAATTCGACTTTTGAAACAAGCGGAGCGCCTACTGTCGGTGTCTGGAAACTTTTCGTATCTGCCATCATCCGGTTGATGCCGTTGCCTACGTATAAACAGTATAGATAGGATTCTCCTGTTTCCAGGCCATCTACCACTGCGTTTAGATGGGAAGAGATGTCTTCGCAGGTGACCTCTGCCGCATATTCCTTTTCTCCAGTTTTCCAAAAGAGGAATCCGGCTTCTTTAATCGTTTCAATATTGGAGATCGTTCCGTTGAGCGTGATAGACTTACGTCCGTAATCAGTCGGATCGTCCGTCCGGATTTCCAATACGGTCGTTTCCGGAGCCGTATCTTTCTCACAGGCACTGAATAGCAGTGCCGGCAGGATAAGTATGATGTATTTCAGTTTGTTCATAATTATTTTTCTTTATAAGTGGCATGGGCTGGTTTGGTAAACATTGCATCGTTAGCCTTATCAAATCCTTTCCATACCCATATTATTTGTAAATTTGGATTTTCTCCATTAATACCAGTTCTAAAGGCTGAAAACTCGACTAAATTCTTATTTTGAGATATATCTAACTCTGGCCCAATATAATTCCCGTCACAACGTAATTGAGTTAACTTTGTGTTTTTAGTCACGTCCAGAGATGTTAATTTGTTCATATCACAATTAAGAACATTCAGTTCTAAGTTATTACTTACATCCAGTGATGTTAGTTGGTTATCCCAACATGATAGATAAGTAAGTTCTTTATTTTGGCTAACATCTATTTCTTTCAATTGATTCCAGTCACAAGCCAAATTGCTTAGTTTCTTATTTTTACTAATATCCAATGCCTGGAGTTTGTTTTGCTGACAAACAAGAGAGTTTAAATTTAGATTGTTACTCACATCTAAAGATGTGACCTTGTTGTCATAAAAACCTAAATTGATTAAATTGCTGTTTTTGCTGACATCTAATGCCTTTAATAGATTGTAATTGGCAAAAACACTCTGTAAATCAATGTTGTTACTTAAATTTAAATCTGTTATAGAGTTTCCGTATATAGTGATTTCTACTAACTTAGTGTTTGTAGCTGTGTTGATTTTGGTTAGTTTGTTACTAGAGCAATCTAAGTATTTTAGATTTATATTTTTACTAATATCCAAAGAAGTTAATTTACCTGTTCCTAACCAACGATTTTGTTCTTTATTATAGACTAAATCGCCCCCGATACATTGTAGATCTTCTAAGTTGATAAAAAATTCTATCCCTTTGAGAGAACTAATATTGATTGTACTGACTTCTATTTTCTTTACGGCTAATACTTCCAAGGTAGATAGTACCCCGTTTTTGTCTGTATCGAAATTGTCAAGTAGATATTTCTTAAAGACAGAATCTTCTATTTCTACTTTTATTTCAGCTTTATGTTTTAGTTCTGCTCCATACGCCAAATATCCTTCTTCGTTTTGGGCAAAGGCACGGATTGAATAGGAACCGGCTGAGGCCAGTTCAGGTATGACGGCAGTGATGTCTGTTCCCGTATTCTCTATCAAGACCGTATTGTCAAAGATCGATGCTTTGCCCGTAGTGCTCCAACAGAAACCTTTAGTGGTGATGTTGCTACCACCGGTATCTTCGATTTGTGCGGAATATGTATTGCCGTTAACGCTGGTTGCGCTGACCAGGGCTGCAGACGTTTTAGGAGTTGTGAAATCCTGTTCTTCCGTCATTTTCGTATTGATGTCGTTGCTGACATACATGTAATACGAATAAGTAGTACCGGCTTTCAGATTTTTAATATTGGCTGTGATACGGTTACTTGAAAAGTTGTCGATTTTGTAGGTTGTCTCACCTCCTTCTGTTCCTGTTTGCCATACGACAAAACCAACCTCTTTGATCTGGTCGGATGCGGATACGGAACCGTTCAAGGTAATAAATGAACGGCCACGGTCTGATGGGGCTTCCAGAAACAGATCGGGAGCTGTGGCTTCGGGTGCCGTATCTTCTTTGCAAGAGAAGAGCGCAAGAACCATAAGCAACAGGTTTATATAAATTGATTTGTTCATTTTGTTGTTTTTTATTTGTTAGTGAATTAGAACATGATGCCGATTCCCACATTGGCTTCTGCATATTTGAACTGGTTGGTTTGTGCGCCTGCTGAAATTGCAAAACCGCCAAAACGGATGATCAAGCCGATTTCCGCTTCTACGCCTTTGTAGGAATGATCTGTGTTCTTTACCCATAGTCCGTCGGTCGTTTCCCATCCTAATGTACGGAAGCCGTATCCCGCACCGGCATAAACATATCCGGTTTTCCAGATACGCTGCAGGACACCGCCGGTAATAGCTAAACGGCTTTTTTCCGTATTGCCGGAGTACCACGGCAGACTGCCTTCCGTACCAGTCAGGACTCCGCTATCGTCGCATTCCATGTTATCCGTGGATACGTTTTTAAAACTATACTTAGCTTTGATGTACCCTCCGGTTCGTTTAACAAGACCGACCATAATACCGTATGAAAATTGTTCGGGATTGATACCGGCAACAGGCATCACTAATGTGCGGAGCTTATTGTTTTTGTCTTCGATGAGTTTTAAGGCGAGCTCATAAACCGTTTGCTTCTTAACCCGTTCAGGCAGTTCATACCGCAATACCCCATACTTGGCATGACGTATGGTAAGACGGCGGGTCCCTTCGGTGATGTAAATCATTGTTTCTCCGTTTTTGACAACCGGATCGCCGATTACGTTTCCCTCGAATGAGAAATCTTTGCCGGAGGATACGATTTTAATGACCGAACAGGGATTGTCATTCCGGTCCAGACGTTCCTGCGTACGTGCCGTGAGGTCGCGTTCTAATGCTTTATACGATTTTACACGGATCTCCTGTGCAAAAACAGATGAACTTACAGCCATAAACAGGCTTAAGAATAAAATTAGTTTCTTCATGTTGTTATTATTATTATTAAATTTCAAAATCATCTACGCTGAATATTTCATCTAAAGGAAGAGGGGTGTTGGCATCGATTTTTTCCGGCTGCCAGGTACGGACATGGATTTTCGGTCCGGCTTCATTGTTGAAGTCCCATAATAAAAACAAGTAACCGATATCGCTGTAGCTGTCCGAGGAGTATCCCTGTTTCAGCAGTACGCCGTAATAGTTTTCCTTAGCGGGATGTGCATACACTTTGATTTCGTCGAACACAACATGGATACGTCTGTTGTTACGAAATACGTTGGAGAGACGTCCCAAATATTGTTTTTTGCTTTGCACGCTGTATTCCACTTTCGCTTTGTCTCCCATGAATCCAAAGCCTTTTTCTACAGACTGGCGTTTAACGACTTTCCCCGTAATAATTAACGCATCTTCACTGAATATCTGTTCCAGGAATTCCATATCCTTTGTGTTATAGGCTGTACGGAATTGTTCTACATAGTCCAGGATCATTTGCCGGCATCGCATGTCTTTTACGGAAGCATTCTTTTTAATGACCTGTGTATACAGGTTATTACTGATGGCTAACTGGAAATTAGTAATTTCTCCCTGTGTATTGAAGTTGATGACAGCTTCCTGGTAGCGGTCTTCTCCGAATGTGTCCGGGTTGTCCGGCATCATCCATAGTGATATATTACGTACCTGATATCCGTCAATAGAGTTCAGGCATTTTTGAGTAAAACTTGTTTCCGAACATCTGAACGGTGTATTTTCCCATAAAGAAAGGATAGACGATTTCGCCCGTTCGCTTATGATGCAATCGTTAAAAGCCGGGAGCTTACCATTGGCTTGTGCCGTATTAAACTCACTCAGTAATGAGGTGATGTTTTTTTCGATTTTCCCTTTTAGTCCGGCATTATCCAGATCCGTAATGGTTAATGTCGTCGCATATTGTGCGGAAGCGGATAAAAACATACAGAATGCAGGCAGCATGCATAAAAGAAGTTTGTAGATTATCTTTCTCATGTGTGTAGATATATTTAATTGTTATTAGCTTGATTATTAATTCTGTATTTCGGTTTGCGGTCTCTCAGGCGAATATTGTAGTCGTCAAACAAATTCTCCAAGTTATGTACCGGCACATAAGCATACAGAGTCGCATCTATTTCACCTTTTTTGTCATGGAGTAGCTGCAGGGGAAAGTTGAAAAAGAAAATATGGATATACCCTAACCTTCTGTTTACCATGATAACTGTTGCCCGGACAATATCTTTATCGTAGTATTCCGTGCCGAAATAGGGAATACACCCTTCTGACCGGCATACTGATATCCATCGATTCAGCGGGACTTGGATATGCTCTTGTTTATTATTATATTTTTTTTGTGTGATATTTGCCTGTATGTTGTTTTCGATAAGACCAGAAGTCATCAGGTTGGATAATGTTTCCAGCGGATAACCGGTATCGTCCAACAGGCAGAATGAATTTCCTTTTTTTACATAGTATTGATCTGAACGCATAATCTCTACCTGATAAAATCCGGGTGTCGCAATAAAAAAGTTCTTCGGTCCGGCCGGAACCAAATCTTCTTCTTTGGCCGGTTCGGGCATATATTCTGTGGAATGTTGGAGCAGTTTATCTTTCAGCAGGTTTTCAATTTCGATTTTATTCAACCCTAAAATGAGTTCATACTGGATAGGAAAAGAAATAGAGAGCAATTCATCTTCTTTATCCCACCAAGTCATAAAACAACGTTTTTCATCCCGGATGGCTATCCGTACATCCTTTGAAGCATCCAGGAAAGATATAATAGTCGGATTCCCGTATTCAATGATGAATTTATCAGTTTTCATCTGTTCACGGGCTTCTTCCGGTTTGCTGTTTGACAGTTTATATAAATATCTTTCAACAAAAGAGCATAAGGGAGCATCCAAAGACTTTTTGATCTCCGGACTGAAAAGGACTGGATATTTTGGCGGTGCTGCCTCCGTTTGGGAAGACACTCTTTGTGCCGGTAATACCAGAAAAAGGGGGATAATATAATAGAGAACGCATTTCATTCTATTCTATTTTTGAGGTAATCCGATAAGCAGGCTGCCTTTATATTTCCCCTTTGCGTCATACCAGCGCCCTTGCACCAAATGGCCTTCATTATATTCGCCAATGATATAATCGCCTTTCTCCGCTTCCCGCTTTTTCTCATCGCGGGATTCAATAATATGACGGCAGGTGAATGTCATTTTTCCTTTCGTATCGTGTGGCAGGTTGTATAAAATTTTACCATTCCAGATGGCATATCCGATGTTTATTTCCTGCGGCGTATAATCTTCTTCATTCAATACGCAGATATCGTTTTCAGCCATAGGCTCTTCATCTTCGATATTCGCTTCCAATATAGGCTCTTCGGCTTGAACCTGAACCGGTTCCTGTACGGATATTTCTGGTTGTCTCTCTTCCTGCCGGGTTGCTTCGGGGAGAGTTATTTCCTCTTTTCCCTGTTCGGTTTCCTGTTCAACGGCAAGCACCTTTTCTGTCGCCACTTCCGGCTTGCGGGTGAATAAGGTATCCCGGAAGAAATAAACAGCAGCGCACCCTCCGCCAACTATAAGAATGGCTAAAAGGATGACAATTGTTTTGCGGGAGATTGCCATTTCTTTTCCATCCAGGATCGGGATGAGTGGCAGACCGCATTCTTGACAGACGAATTGTTCTTTTTTGTCGAGAATCTGTTCTTCCTGTTTTTCGGCTTTTGAACAATTGTCAATGTTACTGCATATACCTTTTCGTGTAGCCATTTTTGTTATATTTTGAATGATTAGTGTCTATTTCTGATTGTATTTGATTGTATCGAATATCCTGCTGACCAGATAGGTCTGCTTTTTCCATTTTCTCTCTTTTAGCGTATAATGGATCTCTTTCCGGCTGGTATACAGGCAGATGTCATAAGGCTGTTGCATAGCATAAAAAGAAACGAATAGGTTATAAGGTATCTTGACCGTAGCACGATGTATCCAGGTTGCCTTTTTAGGCTGGACGAAAAGCATTTCGGCTTTACCTTTGTATAGGGTTTGTCCGTCTGCCGATAAAAAGAATATTGTTTCGGTTTTGCATAGCTCCTTATTAATATATGTGTAGGAAAAGAGGATGGAATCGTTTGCCGTGAAATAGGTCAGGTCGTACTCCAGTCCTTTTTTTGCCGTATTGTCCGTACTGCTGAAACCCTTCTGTGGAAAAATGAAATAGAGGATTCCATTTTCCTGGGGGAGGAAAGAATAGTCTTTGTTTAGCTTCTGTGCCGATATAGGTATTGCAAATAGCAAACCGATGATGAAAATGATATATTTCATTTTTTGCAGATAATGTTATATATAAAGGATATCCGCTTAGTGAAAAGCAGATATCCTTTCGTTTGGGTGATTATTCTCCGTAGACAATTGTCTCGTAAGTAGTGTAAATACCTAAGATGGTATAATCCCGTTTGTCTACGTGGCTAACTCGTGTGATACCTGCATTTTTTGCCGCAGTCTGGTAGCTTGCATCACCAATCGCAACCAATCCTAGAATACCCATGGCTGACGAACGTCCTACTTTCTGAGCAACTCTATTACCCGTAACATCTTGTCCTGAAGTTACATCAGTGTAAGCAACTCCCATAACAGGTGAGGAGGTTACGCCACAACTTGTCAGCATGGCGCATGCACATAGTGCTAAAAACAACTTTTTCATTGTAGTGTGTATGTTTTACTGTTACCCTTCTCTTAACAGTTTTGTTTATGATTAACCGGAGAGGCGGTTCTTTATTCGAATAGTTGGAACCAGATCGCTTTCATTCCCGTGTAGTTGCCTATGCGGTCGTCTGTCTTTCCCGTAAGCAGATTTCTCCTTTCTGTTTTACCTTTGTCAAGGATCGCTATTATCTGCCGGTCATTATTGAAAACGAGGATGTATGAACGTTCGGGAGCAGTCATGCTTTTTATTGTTCCATATATGATTTTATTATTTTCTTTGAGCTGTGCCAGCGAGTTGTTTAGCTCGTCTGAATTTTTGCATTGGATAATTTGTTGTATGGGCTGAGGATATCCGGCGGCATCGGCAACAGTTGTTTGGGGGTGTGTCGCCGGTTTTTCAGGTGTACTGCTGCTTTCAACCGGCTTGTTTTCAGCCGGCTTTGATATTACAGCCGATTCTTCTTCTGTCTTCTTTTCTTCTTCAGCCTTTTCTTCTTTCTTTAAATTGAAAGACCGTTCAAATCCTTCTTGTGCATAATTTTTGGTGGCTTCTGCATCAATCGGAGGATTAGATGAAATGGAAGGTGTATTTGTGTTTTCTTCCTTCTTCACTACTTCTTCCGTGATCAGGAAGTCCGCGGCAAGTTCCTTTGTATGTATATAGCAGAATATGCGTGGCTTATCGCCATCTAACTCTATGATATCGGCATTATATACCGTGTTTTCAATAGAGACAGGATCTATTATCTGTTTTTTCTCCTTTAGCCAAGCTGTCGCTTTTGACAGTAAAGCCTTTTTTGCAGCATCTTCGGCATCTCCCCATGATTGGGCTTCACTTTCCGTATAAATATATTCGGCATTGTTTTTTATGCTTTTGATTTGCTCGCTCTCTGGTTGTTGGGCGAAAAGAGGGTTTGCTGAAAAAAGTAAATAAAGCAAAAGTCCCAGTAATGTGTTCGATTTAATCGTTTTCATATATGCTTATTGTGTATGTTTTATATAAATACAATTTGTTTCTGTAATAGTATTTGTCGTATACCCTTTGTTTGTGACAAAAGTATTGTCTTAATTTTAGAAAAAACTTGTTCTATATTAAGACTTTTCTGGAGACGTAGAAGAATCAGACTTACCGTTATGGTTTTGTGACATCATAAGTATGATTTGCCAAAACCATACTTATGGCTATAATCTTCAATCAGCATAACGCTACAGCCTTTCTTATCTATTATTGAATTGCCAGTATTTGGCTGAATCGATACTTAGAATCAGACAAATGATTGTCTGACTCTTTTTAAGTTTTTTTGTAAACTTCATTTATTTGCACTATTTTTGTCACCTGAATAAACCGTAAAAGCGGAATATGAAAATACTGCACTATTTGATATCCTTTTTTGCAAATAAATAGGGGATGTACAGTTACTGATCCGGAGACTTCGGGAGGCAAACGTTCCCCACGTAAGCTTTCCTTTGTTACGGTATCGATTCCGACCATCCGGATACGACCGGATTGAAAATCGATTTAAGATAGATAGAAATGATTAAAAGAGTTATATTTATATTGACTGTATTCTTTTTAATAGGAGTTCGACTTCATGCACAGCGTATTACAAACGTTCGTTTTGAGCCTTTCGGGCGGGCGGTACGAGTTCATTATACACTGAGCCGCCTGCCGTTTGATTCGTTTGCGGCTTTGAACCTGTATGTCAGTACCAATGGAGGGGAGAGTTTTACCGATCCTTTGATACAGGTACAGGGAGACATCGGGAAGGTTGGGACGAATGGGGAGAAGACGGTTATCTGGCAGGCGGTGGACGAGATGGGGCAATTGGACGGGCAAATTGTCTTTGAGCTGCGGGGAGAAGTGGTGAAGGAAAAACAGGAGATGGAAAACCTGCTGATGTATAATGTTTCCGGCTCGTCTTGTTTTGGCCTGATGTATGGACGTGTGGCCCGCTGGGGCGGTTATGTGAGGGGGAAGACGAATTTCTCGTTTGAGGATGCTCCTTATACTTGTGATGACTCTGGCGTTTTCAATTATAAAGGAGAAACTGATTATTATGTAGTAGACAAGACCGTGAAACGGAGCCGGCTGGGAATAACGGGCGGAGTACTGTACCGGCCTGCCGGTTTTCTTTATTTGTATGTCGGAGCCGGTTACGGATATCGGCGTTTGATGTGGCACGCGGAAACGTTTGACTATTCGGACGGGCAACGGACTGGTGATTTGTGGGCTGTCAATACGCAAAACAGTGCTGATGGTGTTGAGGCTGAGTTAGGAGGTATTTTCCGGTATAAGAAACTTGCTGTATCTTTGGGTATGAATACAGTCGGATTCTCTTTCTTTGAAGTAAACGGCGCAGTCGGATTCTTTTTTTAATACGGGGTAAATGACGGTACGGGAAGTGATAACAGAATTGATCCGGAAGGAGTGTGAAGCATATCAACTGATAAGGCTCGGTTTGATTTCTTCTGTCGAAGAGGGGGTAGAACGGTTATTGCCATTATTCGGGACGGTCGATTCTTCTGTCTTTAACGATTTTACCCGGTTTTCAGCCTGGCGTAAAGAGATTCTATTCTCCTTTTATAAACAACTGGACTATGCCGGTTTTATTCGTAGGGAAGGATCGGATGCACCTTTCAGACGTTTTCTGTTTTATTTAAAGAAGCGGATTACAGGATCTCTGCGTGAACAGTGTAAAGAGCCTACTATTGACAAAGATCTGGCTGTCCCGCCGGAGACGCTTGCTTTTAAGCTGTCGGTAATGCTGGAAGAAGAACTGTTCGCGAATGAGAAACTCCGGTTCTTCTCGGCCGACAGTCCGGCACAGGTGGAAGAACTATGCCGGGAGTCGTGCCGGAATTGCTTTCCGGTCGGTTTGCAAGATTTACTTGTCCGGTTAAAGAAAGATGATCCGGAGTTTTGGGATAGTTTATATCTGAAAATAAAAAAGATAGCCCAAAATGTCACATCTTGGCAATCTGTATCAATACAATATAGAAAGGAGATTTTACAGGATACTTGGAGTGATACTTCTCTGTTGTTGCACGATAAGGTGACGGTAGATGATATTCCGGTGTTTGAAACCTCTCTGCATTTTCGTAATTATATAGCCCGTATTTGTCTGAATAAGTGCAGGGAAGCGGTCCGGAAACATAATCTTCCGGATATTTCGCTGACTGCTACGGGAGAGATACCTGCCGATACGTTTCTGTCTCCGGAAGAGGATATTCCGGAGATTTGTTTGCAGGAAAATGGTCTTGTGGATATCGATTGTGAAAATGAAGAAGAAGTCGGGCGTAGTCTTACTCTTATTTTGTGGGACAAACTCGAACCCTGGTATACAGAGCTAACCAGCGGGATAGAGGAAAAGACGGAGCTGATATTCCTCCATTATGTCGAAGGATTATCGTATGAGGCGATTGCTGCGGCAAAGGGGGCGGATTTGTCAAGTGAAGAACGGAACCGGCTGGCAGGTAAGCTGAGGCAGGATGCGGTTCGTGCTCGTCGTATTTTAAGGCAGCGTTTTGTCGTACTTTTGAAAAACAATAAAAGGCATGGGTGATTGTAAAGAACATAAAGATAGGCAGTTGCGGGATTATTTCCTGAACAGGCTGAGTCTGGAAGAAACGGAAATCTTCCAGTTTCATCTGCTCCATTGTGAGGCTTGCCGGATAAAGCTGGAACGTATGCGGCGGCTGGCGCATGAAGAAGAGACAGAATCTGTTTCCGCATTCGATGCGGAAAAGTCAAACGCTAAAAAACATCGTTTGACTTTCTCCGTCTTTACCCGTGTGGCTGCGGTTGCCGGCTTGCTTGTGTTACTGGCGGGTGGTGGTTATTATTTTACACATATTCCATCGGATGAAGGCTTGCATTTGGAGATGAATGAGCCGCCTGTTTTTCATTCGGGCGATTCCGTAGTGATTGACACGGACAGTACGGTTGTCGACAAGAAAGAGAAGGAGGTACAAGATGCGGAGTAAATGGATTTTCCTGTTCGTTTTGTTATGCCTGTTTGCCTGTAAGTCCCGGCAACC
Source organism: uncultured Parabacteroides sp. (assembly GCA_900552465.1). GTDB lineage: Bacteria > Bacteroidota > Bacteroidia > Bacteroidales > Tannerellaceae > Parabacteroides. The sequence continues at coordinate 22,046 of URZO01000047.1, forward strand.
GGAAAATGGAACTGTACGGATTGCGAAAGACGAGCAATTGCAGGAAGCAAGCCGCCAGTTGCTAACCGAAGGTTACCGGACACTGGCCGGAAAGCTGCCATTGGAAGAACAGCTTGCTGAATCCTGGCGTTATCAGCGGGAAAAAGATGCCGGGGGAGAAGCTCGTTTTTTTGTTGTCTCGGTCCGGTCGAAAGGTGATAGTTTTGATGCGGCCCGTATGCAGGCGGAAAGTCTGGCGAAAGTACAATTGGCCGGGTTGATGGAAACGCGTGTCGGGCAGCTTGTGACGAACCGGATGGAAACTTCGGACGGGAATACGGTGATGCAGACTATTGCAAGTAGCAAGAATCTGGTTACGACACGGCTATCCAATCTTTACCCTCTGATGGAAGTGTATAAGGATTGTCCGGACGGAAGCGTTGAAGTCCAGCTGGTAATGGGATGCGACCGGAGATGGGCAAGCGAGATTGCCTGGGCTGTCATTTCGGCCGAGGCAGCGCAACATTCTTCCAGGTCCGGTTCATTTAGCTTTACTCTGACAGGATTGAATAATACGTATCGCGCGGGTGAATCATTACGTTTTTCCCTGACGGCGGGACAGGATTGCTATTATCATCTGTTTATATTTGATGCTGCAGGTGTTGACCTGTTGTATCCGGGTGAATATGAAGAACGTTCTCTTTTTCTAAAAGGTGTGGAGTATTCCTTTCCGCGAAGCCAGTGGGTTGCCTATAGTGTAGAGAAAGGGAATCGTCCGGCCCGTTATGAGCAGAATATATTGTTGGTAGTCGCTACGCGGGATGATATTCCTTATACCGGTGAAATGACAGTCAGCAGTGTCCTGGGATGGTTGCGCCGTGTTCCGGAAGGGCAGAAGAGCGAGCAGTATTTTTCTTTTCTTTCTGAATAGATGCGGGTATGAAGAAAAGTCTGTCCTTATATGGTTGGTTGCTGATCGTTTGCCTGTGGAGTGCCGGGCATACGGAAGCGGTCATTGCCCAAGTAAGTGCGGATGACGATTTTGAAAATTATTTATCTGCTATAGAAGAAGATTTTTATACTTTTCAAGATAGCATAAACCGTGATTTTGCCGATTATCTGGAACAGGCATGGCAGGAGTTTACGGTGTATGAAGGAACGGAACCTCCCGTGTATGCAGGGGGTGGTGATCCTGCTCCGGCACCCGCCCGGACGGTACGGAGTCATGCGGCGGGCAGTCTTCATGACACCTTTTTCGGGTGCACCTTGCAACTGCCGGTTTTACCGGCGAAGTCTTTGTCTCTGTCCGGATCGTCTGAAAAGGTGGTGGCAGACGGGTGGCGGAAGTTGGCTACTGAAGATTTTACTTCTTTTTTCGGCGCTTACCGGAAGTATTCCCGGAAGCTACATCTGAATGACTGGGGTAATTATCAGTTGCTAAAGTATATCAGCCAACAGCAATATGCATCATTTTCTCAGCAGGAACAGATCTTGTTCTTATTCTATGTATTAAGTAACGCCGGTTACAGGGTGAAAATCGGTAGGGCGGGGGAAACATCTCTGGTTTTGCTGCTCCCTTTTATCGAAGAGGTTTACAGGCTTCCGTTTATTCGGGTGGGAGAAGAGAAATATTATGTGTTGGATACTGGTTCGGAACGTTTGAAGAAACTTTATTCTATTGCTTCCGATTATCCGAAGGCGGAGAATATTATATCTTTGAAGATACGGGAGGCATTAGTGTTTCCGGAAAATAACGTAAAGCATATAAACCGGAATCTGCTTGATTTCTATGCAACGTATCCGCTTTGTGATTTATCGGTTTATTTCTGTTCGCTCCCTTCCGCGGCTTTTGCCGGATATATGGATACGGTTGTAAAGAAGAATCTGGAAGGCAGGTCAAGCCCGGAGCAGATCGCGTGGCTGCTGGATTTTGTTCAACAGAAGTTTACTCATAAACCAGATGTAGAGGTACATGGTTCTGAGGTCTATTATTTTCCGGAAGAAACGGCTTTTTATCCGTATGCGGATTGTGAAGATTTATCTGTATTTTTGTCTTGGTTGGTGAGACGGTATGTGACCGGTGAAGTGTTGACCTTGTATTATCCTGCTCATGTGGCTCTTGCTGTTGAAAGTGGTGACGGATATAAAGGTGAGGTTCTGAAGTTCCGGAATAAAGAATACGTGATTTGCGATCCGTCTTATAGAGGAGCAGCACCGGGAAAAGTGATACCGGCTTGTGCTTCTTTGAAGCCTGTTATTGTTTCGTATTTCAAATAAAGGAAGGAGAAGAATGGATAAATTGATATTGTCATTGATACTGTTGTTCGGCTTTGGGGGACTATCGGAAGTCGCAGCGCAAAAGAAGATATCCGGACGTTCTGTCCCGATCCAGTTCAGCATGATTGAATCGTCTGTAAAGCAGAATGTTCAGGAAAGCTCATTGAAGAGTAATTATGTATCGTCTCTTCAGGTTACAGATCTGGATTCATTGCCGGATGAGGTGGCTGTACGTCCTTATTCTGTGGCTGTTATAATAGGAGTGGAACAATATGACTTTATTCCGTTTGCGCCCTATGCTGCTCATGATGCGGAGTTGGTTTCCCGCTATTTTAAGGCCTTATTAGGTGTGGACAGGGTGATTGTTCATAAAAATAAAGAAGTATCCGGATTCTTTTTTGAGAACTTATTCAATGCAGAAGAAGGTGAATTATCCCGGATAATAGAAAAGGGAAAGACCGACTTATTTGTTTATTATTCAGGGCATGGGGTCTCGGCTGCCGATGGAAAAGATGTTTATATGCTTCCTGCTGACAGTAAGTTGAGGCTGATAGAAAAACAAGGTTATAGCCTGAATTCCCTGTTTGAACAGCTGGATAAACTGCCGACGAAGAGTACTACAGTCTTTATAGATGCTTGTTTCAGCGGATTAGGTAAATTTTCACAAACAGGTTCTCCACTAAATCTAATGCAGACCAAAGGGGTCAAAGTAAAACCTCTGCTTTTCCAGCCCTGGCTCCGGAATCCGAATTTCAGGGTGTTTACTTCGTCTGCAACGAATCAGGCTTCATTAGTGCTGGATGAAGCACGTACCGGATTGTTTACCTATTTCCTGGCAATGGGGTTACGTGGAAGGGCTGATATGAATCAAGACGGGCATGTGACTGCCGATGAATTGTACCGGTATATTTACTCAAATGTTTCTGAAAACTCTAAAAAGATCTATCAAGAGCAGACTCCTTGCTTTTACGGGGATGGATCTTTTGTCCTTTATTAGCATTTCTTATTTTACATCAATAGAAATTAGTACAGACTTTTTTAGCTTCGCGTAAAAAAATAGCAAGGTTTTTCTGTCACAAAAAGTCTTTTTATCTCAAGTAAAAGAGATAAGATTTTTATTGAACTAAAATAAGAAAACAAATGGAAGATAGTAGGAAGATGCTATATGATATAGCTTATGAGAAAATGTTTACTGCGATGAATCGTTATCATCCGGTTTCCGAAAGTCTTCGTGAGATGATTTATGACAATAGTGTCTCATCTCAATTTTCTAAAGGCGAATTATTACTGACTGAAAGTAGAGAGTGTAATATGTTGTTTTTCATAGCAAGCGGATTTTGTTCCTGCTTCTATAATAAAGATGGTAAAGAATGTATTATGCGGTTTGCCGGAGAAGGAAACTTTTGTACATCGTGGCATAGCTTTTTTGGAAAACAACGTTCTTTGATTAATATTAAAGCGACGGAAGATACGATGACCGTTTACTTTACGCGGGAGCATTTTGACAAGCTGTGGGACGAGAGTACAGAGTTCGTAGCTGTTATATGCAGGATACTTGAAATGTATGCTATCGAAAGTGAAGAAAAGATATTCCGGATGCGTAGCAACCAGGCTGAAGGAAGAGTCCGGCATTATATGGATACGCATGAGATACATTATTTGATGAAACATGTCCCCCGTTATAATATTGCTTCTTATCTGGACATGACGCAGGAAACCTTTTCTAAGATATTTACTCAGTTGAACAAAGAACAAAAGTAAAGGAGAACAAAACTAAAGTAGGGTATGTCTTGTTCTATTCCCAAATTAATATGGAATGAATGGATATGAGACGGAAGAACGTAAATGCATTGTTGATCTTCGGGGTTGTGATAGCAATTATATTGTTGATGATCTGGTTGTTCTTAGGGACAACATTGGAACAGGAAGCTAATCCGGAAACGGACCCGATGACAATTGAACAAAATATCTGAAAAAGCCGGATATAAAAAGCCTCCGTATCGACGATGCGGAGGCTTTTTTATGTAGAATAAATCGATTATTCGATTATCCGAGGAATCCCAGCAAGATACCGGCTGCTACGGCAGAACCGATTACACCGGCTACGTTCGGACCCATAGCGTGCATCAACAGGTAGTTGGTCGGATCATATTCCAAACCTACATTCTGAGATATACGGGCCGAGTCAGGAACGGCGGATACACCGGAGTTACCGATAAGCGGGTTGATCTTGTTGCCTTCTTTCAGGAACAGGTTGAAGAACTTCACGAACAGGATACCTGCACAAGTCGCAATCACGAACGACAGAGCTCCCAGACCGAAAATCTTGATAGAGTTCAGTGTCAGGAACTGAGTTGCCTGAGTGGAAGCACCAACTGTTACACCCAGCAGGATCGTGATCGTATCGATCAGCGGACCACGGGCTGTTTCAGCCAAACGACGTGTCACACCACTTTCTTTCAACAGGTTTCCGAAGAACAGCATACCTAACAGAGGCAGACCGGAAGGAACCAGGAAACAAGTCAGCAACAAACCGACGATCGGGAAAACAATCTTTTCCGTAGAAGAAACAGCTCTCGGCGGTTTCATACGGATCAGACGTTCTTTCTGAGTGGTCAGCAAACGCATGAACGGCGGCTGGATGATAGGTACCAATGCCATATAAGAATAGGCTGATACCGCAATCGCACCCATCAGGTTCGGTGCCAGCTTGGAAGAAAGGAAGATAGCCGTAGGGCCGTCAGCACCACCGATAATACCGATAGCACCAGCCTGGTTCGGTTCGAATCCCATCTGAAGAGCAATGATATAAGCACCGAAGATACCGAACTGGGCGGCAGCACCGATCAGCATCAGCTTTGGATTGGATATCAAAGCGGAGAAGTCGGTCATGGCCCCGATGCCGAGGAAGATCAACGGCGGATACCATCCGGAGGTTACACCCTGGTAGAGGATGTTGAGCACAGAGCCTTGCTCGTAAATACCTACTTGCAATCCGGCATCTTTGAAAGGAATGTTACCGATCAGAATACCGAATCCGATAGGGATAAGGAGCATAGGTTCAAATTCATATTTAATAGCCAGGAAGATAAACAACAGACCGATAAGGATCATAACGATATGACCCGGTGTCGCGTTGTAAACCCCTGTATAAGTGAGGAACAACTGCAGGTTTTCTCCCAGAAACTGGAGGAAACTTTCCTGCGCTGCGCCTGCTGCCTGTAATAATACTGATCCTAACATAATATTATCCTATTACGACGAGGTCAGCACCTTCCAGTACGGAATCCCCTTTGTTTACTTTTATTTCAATGATCTTACCGTCACGATCGGCGTTGATGTTGTTCTCCATCTTCATGGCTTCGAGGACAAGCAGATTCTGACCTCTCTTTACAGCATCGCCGACTTTACAGTTAACCTGCAGGATTACACCTGGCAGCGGAGATTTAACCGCTCCTTTGGTAGTCGAAGCAGCCGGACGGGATACGACCGGTTCGCCGCTTGCTGTCGTTGGAGCCTGGGCCGGACGCTTCAGTGTGACCATCTGTTTTTTTGCCGGTTTCTCCATCTTTACCTGATAGGGAGTACCGTTTACTTCCACTTCAGCAATATCGTCTACTACTGAGTTGATATGTACTTTATATACGTTACCGTTAATAGTATATTTGAAACTTTTCATTCTTGTTTGTTTTTAAAGATAATTACTTTTTGGGTACTTCACGCAGACCATAAATCTTGGAACTCCACGGAGAGTAAGTTCTTTGTACCTTGCGGATCGTAAGAACCGTATTTTCGATATCGTGGTTGTCGTCGCTCATTTCATACAGAGCAGCACCGATAGCCGCGAAGATCTCTCCAGATTCCTGACCGGCATTAGCTGCAACAGATGTAGAACCTGCTGCTTTCTGGGCATTGCGTTTGCTGGCTGCAATAGAGAATTTACCGATTTGTTTAAAGATAAAGAACAACAGGAAAAGTCCGGTAAACACAACAGCCATAGCTGTCAGTGTCATACCGATACCCCAAGCGTCATTCGCCTTGAAGTTGTCGATCTTTTCGTTTGAGTCCAGTGTCTTATTGTTCGTACTGGGAGTCACTTTCGCCAATTGCGCCCATTCTTCCTTTCCGTCAATAACACGACCGTAACTGATATCTGCTTTTTGTGAGGCAGGGATAACGATCTCATCGATCAGTGTTTTCCCGTCGGCATCATAAAGCGCCACGTAATTTTCTTTAGACGGGTCAAGAGTGAAGTTAACATGGAATGTACCACGATCAGGTTCTCCGTCCGCCCAAAACAATGTATGCTGGCGCGGAGGGATAATAGTCAGGACGTCACCCTTTGGGATCGGATACTTTTTCGGGTTGTTTTTGTCATTTGTCAAAAAGCATCCCGCAATGTTTACCGAACCGGCCGAATTATTGAATAATTCGATCCAGGCATGACGCTTGTCGTATTCATCAACGAAGTTGTCTTCGTTGATGACCAACACTTCATTTATTCGCATGGAGGTTGCACGCTGTGCTTTTGCCCCGAATGAAACGAGCAAAGCAAACAACAGCAAGACCCCTATTTTCTTATTCATCATATTCATTTCCTGTTTTAAGAATTATAGAGGCAGATTGTCATGTTTCTTAGCAGGATTGCTTAACTTTTTAGTCTGCAACTGTTGTAAAGCGCGAATAATACGGAAACGGGTGTTACGCGGTTCGATAACATCGTCGATATAACCGTATTGAGCGGCATTGTACGGGTTGGCAAATGCTTTTTTGTATTCGGCTTCTTTTTCTGTAGCGCAGGCTTTCGGATCTTCTGCGGCAGCCACTTCTTTTGCAAAGATAACTTCTACTGCACCGCTCGGGCCCATAACTGCGATTTCGGCTGTCGGCCAAGCATAGTTCATATCGCCGCGCAGGTGTTTGGAGCTCATCACACAGTAAGCGCCACCGTAAGACTTACGCAGTGTAACGGTTACTTTAGGCACTGTAGCCTCACCGTAAGCGTAAAGCAATTTAGCACCGTGCAGGATCACACCGTTGTATTCCTGGCCTGTGCCTGGCAAGAATCCCGGTACGTCTACCAATGTTACCAACGGAATGTTGAATGCGTCGCAGAAACGGACGAAACGGCCTGCCTTGCGGGAAGCATTGCTATCCAGACATCCTGCCATTACTTTCGGCTGGTTGGCTACGATACCGACAGTCTGACCGTTGAAGCGGGCGAAACCTACTATAATGTTCTTAGCATAGTCTGCATGTACTTCCAGGAATTCGCCGTTGTCGATGATCGTACCGATAACTTCGTACATATCGTAAGCCTGGTTAGGATTGTCTGGGATGATGTCGTTCAGGTTGTCATCCAGACGGTCGATCGGATCTTTACATTCGATCAGCGGAGTTTCTTCCAGGTTGTTCTGAGGCAGGAAGCTGATCAATTTGCGGATCAACTGCAAACCGTCTTCTTCTGTGTCTACAGCGAAGTGAGCCACACCGGATTTTGTCGTGTGTACGCTTGCACCACCCAGTTGTTCCTGGGTTACGTCTTCACCAGTAACAGTCTTTACAACTTTCGGACCTGTCAGGAACATGTAGCTTGTTCCGCGAGTCATGATGTTGAAGTCTGTCAGGGCCGGAGAATAAACAGCACCGCCGGCGCAGGGGCCGAAGATACCGGAAATCTGAGGAATAACACCTGAAGCCAGGATGTTACGCTGGAAAATTTCAGCATATCCGGCCAAAGCGTTTACACCTTCCTGGATACGTGCACCACCTGAATCGTTCAATCCGATAACAGGAGCACCCATTTTCATGGCCTGATCCATTACTTTACAGATCTTCATGGCCAAAGCCTCAGACAAAGCACCGCCGAATACGGTGAAGTCCTGTGCATAAATATATACCAGGCGTCCGTCGATCGTACCGTAACCTGTTACGATACCGTCACCCAGATACTTAGTTTTTTCAATACCGAAGTTTGTACAACGGTGTTGTACGAACATATCGAATTCTTCAAAACTTCCTTCATCCAGCAACATGGCAATACGTTCGCGTGCTGTGTATTTACCTTTTTTGTGCTGAGATTCAATTCTTTTCTCTCCACCACCTAAACGAGCTGTTTCGCGAAGGGCGATAAGCTCCTTTACTTTTTCAAGTTGGTTACTCATTGTATTTTTGATTTGTTGTTAGAAATGAACTAATGTGTTTTTATTTTCCCGGCATGCAAAGCTCTGTTAAAACGCTGCATGTAGATTTCGGGTGAAGGAAAGCAATGTTTAAGCCTTCAGCACCTCCGCGGGGAGCTTTGTCGATCAGTTTAACACCTTTTGATTCAGCTTCGTCAAGGGCTGCCTGCACATCGGGTACTGCAAATGCGATATGGTGGATGCCTTCCCCTTTCTTCTCAATGAATTTAGCGATTGTGCTGTCTTCACTGGTCGGTTCCAGTAATTCGATCTTAGTCTGACCTACTTTGAAGAATGCGGTCTTAACTTTTTGATCGGCTACTTCTTCGATGTTGTAGCATTTCAAACCCAATACTTCTTCGTAATACGGCAAGCAAGCTTCAATACTCTTCACTGCGATACCCAGATGTTCGATATGTGTAAGTTCCATGTCAATAATAATTTAGTAATTTAATATTGTTTTTTGTTCTATGCGGGCAAAGGTACACTCTTTTTGTGAATAGAGAAATAATTCGTTAATATTTATCAGCATGATTTCAATATGTTTAAAAGCTTTATTGGGGTCAGAAGCGGAATTTGAAATATAAAAGAACCCTAAATGTTGTGCGTCTTCGATAAATCATTATCTTTACCGCACCATCCAGTATTGGATGGCAACTTAACTAATACCTATATAACTATGGGAAAGTTCTTAAATCCGTTTACGGACGTCGGCTACAGTTGCCTTATTTCACCTTGGAGGCAGAGGACTGCCATACCGATTTTGAGTGTTGGATTTATTTATTAAAGCATATGGAAACGTTGGACAGAATGCCTTTTGAAGCAAAGAAAGCTGTTTTCAAGAAACTGCTCGAAGTGGCGGATGTTGAAAACATGACTCTTGACGAACGCGAATGCTACGAAGAATCGCTGAAAGCCTACCGCGATTACGTCAACACTATCGCCACGGCTGAACGTATCAGCCGCGAAAAAGGTCTTGCAGAAGGAAAAGCAGAAGGAGAAGCTGAAGGAAAGCGTCAGATGGCAGCTCGTATGAAAAAGGAGGGGCTTCCCACCGAGATGATCGCCCGTTGTTCCGACTTGTCGATAGAGGAAATAGAGAAGCTTTGATTGGTGCAAGGATTACTTGTGCCGCTGTACATTGTTCGGTGTGTGGCGTTAATGCCTGCAGCGAAACCAGTTCTCTTCTACGTCACCCCAGGAACGTCTTGTCTACGACCGGCATCTTGATGACATCATAATTCAGAACGACACGATTGACACCGCCAAACAGGAAGGACGTGTTGAAGGAAAACAGAGGGCCTCGCCGAAGGAAAAGCGGAAGGTATGCACCAAGTGGCTGTAAACATGAAACGTATGGGAATGGATATGGAATCCATTATCAATTGCACCGGCCTGACCGAAGAAGAAATAGTTTCTTTATAAGAATATTTGAATCAAAAGAGCAGGCTTCGTAGGGG
>URZO01000048.1 GCA_900552465.1 uncultured Parabacteroides sp.
ATTTGGTTAGAAGAAGAGAATCCTGAAGCCAGACCTCCGCCTTTTGAGTTCTGTATCAATACAATCAAGATCAATAGTATAGATGCGATCAGGATTAAGATAGAAATAAATACGTACATCTTTGTTTTATTTTTTAGTGTTAATAATCAACTTTTCAAGAAATCTGATTTGGTCTGCAAAGTAAACATTTTTTTCTGGATATTTCAAGTTTAAGTTTTTAATTATTTGCAATGCCTTCTCATATCGCTTCTGTTTTATGTAAATATGGGCCAAAGTCTCCGTAAAATAGGAGTCGTCCAGCGATTTATGCTGTCCTTCTTCCAACTCGGCCAGATTTTCGGGAGCGCTGGCTTCCGGGGCTTCCGCGTCGAGGTTCAGTCCACTACCGGGCGGACGCTGTTCTTCGTTGCGGATAAAAGAATCGATCAGGTCGTGATGCTGCAGGCGGGCTTCTTCTTTTTCCTCCGGCTGTTCGTTTTCTTTTGTCAGCGACCAATAAATATAATCGGACGAAACGGACGGCTGGAATAAGAGGGAAGCATCCGCTTTCGGTTCCTCCTCTTCGCGGTTGGACAGGAAAGCATCGATCAGGGAGAATGCATCTTCCCGGGCAGGAGTTTCCTCTTTCACCGGCTGGGATTGCAGACCATAGCGTTCCCCTTCTATCAGGGTAAACAGTTTCCTGCGGTCAGGAATAAATATCGCCATTTTTTTGAGTTCAGCGCTGAAACGTATATCATTCAGGACAGCCAGATTCTTCAGGTAAAGCATCCGGGCTATCTGAAAATAAGGAAACTCGTCCACGATCTGCTTTAACCGGGGAAGTGTTTCCTCTGTCAGCAGCGTGGTGTTGTCCATCAATTGATATAAATCAGCCGCCTTCATCCTTACCAGTTAGCAACAGTTGCATTATAGATCTGGTCGACCAACTCATCCGTAATCTCTTCCGACAACTGATCCTGTACCTGTTGCAGCATCTGAGTCGCATCGAACTCACGATAGGCTGAAAAAGTCTGCTCGAAGTCCTCGTCCGGATTCACCCGGTTGGCATAACGGACACGTACCGTAATGGTCAGCTTGGTCTGAGACGCATAGGCATCTTCCTTGACAGCCATAGGTGTCAAGTCGTAGCCTGTAATCTCACCTTCCAGATCCAGGTCACCATTGCTATTGACCAGCTGCAGGCGGGTCTGGCGGATATAAATATCCTTCAGGGCTTCCGTGAACTTCTGCGAAAGGGGCGGATAAACCAGCGGGGCCTGGTTGGGAAAATCCTTGATGGTGATCGTCTTGACCTTCGTATAGTCGATAGAGGCACCATTAAACTTATAGGAGATCGAACAAGCCGTCACGATCAGCCCGATCAGACAGAAAAGCCATATCTTATTATTCTTCAACATCTTTTATTCCAGATTATATTCTTTAATTTTTCTGTACAAGGTACGTTCCGATATCTTCAGATCGGCAGCCGCATTCTTACGTCGGCCGTTGTGTTTCTCAAGCGCTTTACGGATCATCTCTTTCTCGACCTCCTCCAACGACAGCGTTTCTTCCTCTTCCACCGCTTCAGCCTCCTGAATGGAGGAAACAGGATGAACCGAATGAACGGTTTGGATCGGATGCGGGTAAGCCGCCGGTTCTTCGGGAACGTCGATCGGCATCTTCCCTCCCATTATATCATGCACCAGTTTTTTCAGGTCGTTGACATCCTTCTTCATATCAAACAACACCTGGTACAAGATTTCCCGCTCGCTGTTAAAGATTTTCTGCTCCGGGTCTTGCTTGACCAGGACCGGATATTTCTCCATATTCAGATCCGGCAGATAGAGACGGAGCACGGGAGCTGTGATATCCCGGTTCTCCTCGATCACAGAGATACGTTCGGTGATATTCTTCAATTCTCTGACATTGCCCGGCCAGCGGTACGACAGCATCAGCTGGCGTGCTTCCTCATCCAAACGGATCGGCGGCATACGGTATTTCTCAGCACAATCGCCGGCAAACTTTCGAAACAACAAGATAATATCTTCCCCCCGCTCGCGCAAAGGAGGAACCTGGATAGGCACCGTACTCAGACGATAGAACAAGTCCTCACGGAACTTGCCTTCCGCAACGGCCTGCATCAGATTGACATTAGTAGCCGCTACGATCCGGACATTTGTTTTCTGCACTTTGGAAGAACCAACACGGATAAACTCGCCCGTTTCCAGCACACGCAGCAGGCGTGCTTGCGTGGGGGTCGGCAACTCGCCTACCTCATCCAGGAAAATAGTTCCGCCGTCCGCCACCTCGAAATAGCCTTTACGGTCGGACAAAGCCCCTGTAAAAGAGCCTTTTTCATGCCCGAACAATTCGGAATCGATCGTTCCTTCGGGGATTGCGCCACAGTTCACGGCTATATATTGCCCATGCTTACGCGGACTGTTCTGATGTATTATCTGAGGAAAAGTTTCTTTACCGACACCGCTCTCTCCGGTAATCAGCACAGACAAATCCGTGGGAGCGACTTGTAAGGCAACATCGATAGCACGGTTCAACGCGGCATTATTGCCGATAATCCCAAAACGCTGCTTTATCTGTTGCACGTCAACCTTTATCATATCTTCTATCTGTAATTATTTCAGTTTAGTCTGCCAAAATTACAAATCTTAATCCAATTTACCGAATCTGCAGGTGGTTTCTGTGCCGCTTTGTTATTTTTTAGCACCATACGTCCGCTGATACAAGAATTCAGCCAGGTCTTTATCATCAGCGATCGCCCCGATTTCTTCCGGAGTAACAGGCTCGCCGATATAGACGTCGACCGTACGTCCGCGTTTATTGAACGCTTCGGTCGGTATGCGCAGCGTACGGATACGCCAGTCGATACGTCCCAACCAATAGAAAAAGCGGGAATTCAGGAAATCGAAATAAACAGGATAGACAGGCACTTTGGACTTACGGATCAGGCGGATCACGCTATGTGTCCAGGGTAAATCCTGTATCCTCTTTGTCTTCTTATTATACATCGAAATACCGCCCGCCGGGAAAAAGCCCATCGGATGGCCCTCTTTCAGTTGTTGCAGGGAGAGGCGGACTCCGTTTATATTCTTGGGATTGGCTCCTTGGTTATTGGAGTCGGGGGTGACAGAGACGAAATTATCTCCCATCGCGCTGATCTTGGTCAGTACTCCGTTGACCATCACTTTAAAATCGGGACGACGCGAAGCAAATATATCGATCAGCATAATGCCGTCTATCGACCCGATCGGATGGTTGGAGACGGTAGCAAATGCGCCTTCCGGCAAGTGGTCCAACACTTCGGCATTATGCAACCTGTATTTAATATCAATCAACGGATCATTCAGCAAAGCCGTTGTAAAAGCAGCTCCCCGCAGGTGGCAACTGTTAGCGTGTGCCTGGTTTACCTTTTCAATGTTTAACCATTTGATCAGCGCATTTCCGAGAAACGTACCGAAACGACTTTTGAAGAACGGGGCAACCTGCTGTAAATCATGGATGTCTACGACGCTCTTTTTCATAAGTTATTATTTATAGAATGTTGCACACATCTTTTCGTGCTTCCTCATGGCAAGCAGCAAGACGATGTTCAACACGATTATCTCATAGAGGAAATAAAACCAAACTTCACCGACCAGCACGACGATAAACATCACGATCGTACGTCCATTAAAAGTCAGCAGGTCTATCATACGCATCAATTCCTTGCTCTGCTTACGGAACCTGACACGGATATCCTCCGGTATATCATCTCCATAGCGGGCATGCAGGCTACGGAGCATTCCCTGCAAAGAAGGGGTTGCCTTCACCTGTAGAAGCGTATAGCCGCGATACAGGAAATAAAAGAATTTGTTGATGCCGTATTTCATCTCCTTATGGCGGGCACGCACCTGCTCCAGCGTCTGGAACTCCGCCCCTTTATCCTTACTGATGAAATACAGATGAAGTGTCTTGTAATAGTCTGTAATATTAGCCTGTACCAAGTGCGACAAACCTGAAAGGACAGCCAAGGCAAAGAACCAGTCCGTCCCGTAATCGTGAGACAGGCGAAGCGCAAAAGCGACATAAATACAAGCAAACCAAATATCTCCGGCAAAGCCATCCAGGATACGGCCGATAGCCGATTTGATGCCGGTCAACCGGGCCAACTGCCCGTCCACGCAATCCAGGATATTCGCAAGCACCAGCAACAGGATGCCGCATATGTTATAAATCAAATCATCATGATAGAAAAAGAAACCGACTGCCGCCCCTACAAAAATAGACACCACAGTCACCATATTAGGAGTAATACCTGTACCTTTCAGCATACGGGCGATGCGGAAACCGATAGGACGATAAAAAATCCGGTCAATCTTATTCTCTGTTTCTATCGACTTCAACGAAGCCTCGTATTCCTTATCCAAATCGCTCATTTATCTTTTATTTATACGAATAACCGCCGTCTGCAACGACCACTTCGCCATTAAAATAACTATTTTCTATTAACATCTTATAGACCTCCGCCAACTCTTCCGGATCACAGAAACGCCTCAACGAAACTTTGTTCTCGATGTTACGGCGTATCTCGGCAGGCTTTGTTTTCTGCCATTCGGTATCGACGAAACCGGGTGCCACAGCGTTCACACGCAGTTCATACGGCACGAGGAATTTCACCATATTCTTCACCAGCGAATGCACGGCGCTCTTCGTCACGCCATAGGCCAATGAAACCGAATGGGGCTGAATCCCCATCAGCGAACCGGTGAAAACAATGCTTCCCCCTTTACTTATACGATTAACGATTCGCTGCAACAGGAAAACCGGGAAATGCACATTGGCAAAGAACACCCGCTCCCACTCTGCCATATCCAGCTCTTCAAACGGGTCCCGGCAGGTCAGACCGGCATTAAAAACAACAGCTTCCAACCGTATGTCGCGGTCATCCAAGTATTGTTCTATCTTGTCAATCGTATTTTTATCGGAAATATCAGCCTGAAGCGAATCGACCTCCACACCAAACTGTTGCTGCAACCCGTTTACGGTACGGATAGCCTCGCCTTCATCCGAAGCGTATGTAAGGAGCAGATTATGCCCGGCTTTTGCCAGGCAAGAGGCAACCGCTTTACCGATCCCTTTTGTCCCCCCTGTTATCAATATAAACTCTCCCATCTGCAACCCTCACTCTTTTTCGCCGAAACCTTTCACGGATTCAGGCTTGGACTGACGCTGAGACTTCAAATTCGCTTCATAAGAATCGTGAATCGTTTTCTTCAGGTTCGAAGAAGAAACGCCTGTGCCGTAAGGAAAGTAAAACACCTGTACGCCCAAGTCTTTCAAATAATCGTATTTACCGTACCAGTCGTCTCCCACGACAAAAGCATCGATATTCAGCTTTTTAACTATTTCAGAATGGTCCAGTGTATGTTGCGGAATCACAATATCCGGAGTTTTCAATGCTTCGATAATCTGCAGGCGTTCGGTAAAAGGGATAATCGGTTTCGCTTTATAAGATGAGACCAACTCGTCCGTACTTACACCTACGATCAATATATCCGCAATACTGCGGGCATAATTTATCATCCGGAGATGGTTATAATGGAACATGTCGAATGTTCCAGATGTATATACAATTGTTTTATCCTTAAACATACTACTTATATTCTTTTGAAACCGCAAACTTACGCAAACTTTTCCTATCAAAAAAAAAATGACGGGAAAAAGGGACAGATATTACACATTACGCAACCTTTTATAAAGAACGACACCCAAGGCAAAGTGAACTTACTGCATGTACCAAATCTGGGATTATAGTCATCAGTATGGTTTTGGCAAATCATAGTAATGATCGGCTAAAACCACTACTATAAGACCAAAAACAGACAGGGATTACGGGGATATATTTAAGGCCAGCTTCATCACGCATAAAAAGAGGCTGCCTACCACTTGTAAACAGCCTCCTTAAGAGTAAATTCTATAACATCAGGTTTAGACCTCTTCTTCTTTCGTCAAGTCGAGTTTTTCGTTGTCGCCTCCCTTATCGAAATATTGTTTGCGTAACGGGTTAGCGGTTGCTTCCCGGTAGTTCAGGCGATTGCGGTAAATATCCAGGGCTGCGTATAAAGCCTGGCGAAAAGACTCTTCGGAAGCTATATTCTGGCCAGCTATATCGTAGGCCGTACCATGAGCCGGAGAAGTACGCACAATCGACAGACCAGCCGTATAGTTAACGCCGTCATCCATCGCCAGCGTCTTAAACGGAGCCAGTCCCTGGTCATGATACATAGCCAGAACACCGTCGAACTTCTCGTACATCTGCGAACCGAAGAAACCGTCGGCTGCATACGGTCCAAAAGACATCACGCCTCTCTTTTCAGCTTCCTGTATTGCAGGGATAATGATTTCTTCTTCTTCCTTCCCCAGCAATCCGGCATCGCCGGCATGCGGATTCAAGGCAAGAACAGCTATGCGGGGACGCACAATCCCGAAATCCTGTTTAAGCGATTGATTAAAGATACGCAATTTCGACACAATGTCTTCCACAGATATTTTCGATGCTACCTGAGCCAGAGGGATATGCCCCGTCACCAGTGCAACACGGAGGCTGTCTTTCATCAGAATCATCAAGGCTTTCTTTCCTAAACCGCCGAAACACTGTTCCAGATATTCCGTATGTCCGGGGAAATGAAATTGTTCATTTTGTATGTTGTGCTTATTTATAGGAGCTGTCACCAGGACATCTACGACACCGCGTTTCAGATCGGTTACAGCGGCCTCTAATGCTATATAAGCAGCTTCACCGGCAACAGATGTAGACTGACACAATTCGACTTTTGTCTCATCATCTACACAGTTGATAATATTCACCCGGTTTGCTCCGGCATCTTCAGCCTGTGCAATGGTACTCAAATTCACAGCAGGCAGTTCCAGAGCCTTCCGGTGATAAGCAGCGATCTTCGATGAACCGTAAATTACCGGCGTACAAAGTTCGGCTATACGGGTATCCGATAAAGTTTTAAGTATCACCTCGTACCCGATACCGTTTATATCTCCGTGGGTAATGCCCACCTTAATCAATCGTTCTTCCATTTATTATGTATGTTTGTTACTTCTTCTCTTCAGGAATATCCGGTTTCTCTATCGGCGTTTCTTCAAATTCGCCCGGCAGGCGCAATGTATACAAAGCCGATTCGATACGGCGGATAAAGTTTCGTTTGTCGGTTTCAGGCGCGAATACGAACCCTTCAACTACCACTACCCGGTTATTCTTCTCATCCAGACGTGCATGGCTGACGAACGGACCGCCCATCATATCGCCTTTCATATGCCACAATCCACGCAGCACACCGCAATATTTGCCGTTTACCGTCGTCGGGGAATACGTTACCCAAGCTGTATCCGTAGCCATATAGGACCCGGGGAAGGTGCCCGGCATATTTACTTTCATGACAGAATCCCGTTTAGCGATCAGATAGCCGGCTGTAAACGTATCAGCATCCTTATATGGGAAATCGTATACGACAATATCCGTACGTCCGGTATTGGCATTATTGGAAGCCCAGAAAAAGCCGGTCGTATCACGGAAATAGGTCATGTTACCCGGAGCATTCAGTATCACGTTGAAACGGTCTTTTACATGATCAGCCACAACTACACTGTGCTCTTTCTCCAGCTGTCCGATTGTACGGTTTCTTTCGCATTTGGTAAAGAAGTCGACTATATTTCTCGGATGTGCCTTGATATATTCAAGAATCGCTTCATCATCGGGGGCTGTCAATGTCATAACGACCTGCCCTTTTGCCCAACGGTTATCTTCATAGCTCAGCGAAACTTTCGTATACTGAGTCTTATCAATCTTAACTATCAATATATTACGCACATACGTCAGCAGGCCATTAAACTGATCCGGAGTAACATACGTGATTTTAAAAGCAGGTTCCGCCTGAGGCAATCCCGGTATATCAGAGGTCAGTTCGGCTTTGATAGCCTTTCCGGCAGGGGCGTCCCAGTCGGCTTTATTCATTGTTACCACCACTTCATAGGCGAAACCGGTAGCGTTTCTTACTATCGGGCCCGAACTACATGCTCCCATCAGTACAAGAAGCATAAAAAAACTGATTAATAAAGAATGTGTTTTCATACCCGTTTAATTTTTTGTTATACAAATATAGTTTCTTTTCCCTCAACAAAAGCCATTTCTATCCTTTTTGTTGTTTCTTAGCCGTAGAAAGCATTCCACATGCAGCAAATATATCTTCGCCCCGTGACGCCCGAATGGTACAGACCACGCCAGCGGCATTCAAGGCATCCCGAAAAGTTTCCATCCTTGCCATATCCGAACTCTCCAACGGTACATTGGGTATTGCATGGAAACGAATCAAATTGACCCTACATGGTACTTTATCTAATAAACAAATCAGAGCCTTCGCATGTTGAAGATCATCGTTCAAATTTTTAAAAACAATATATTCGAATGACACACGGCGCTGATGGGTAAAATCATATTGCTTGATCGTCTCGATAATATCGCGCGCCGGAAAAGCCTTTTCGACCGGCATCAGGGAAAGACGCTCTGCCGGATAGGGAGAATGCAGACTAACCGCCAGATGGCATTCGCTCTCTTCGAGAAAGCGTTTAAGCCCTTTGGCCACCCCGATTGTAGAGACAGTGATCCGCTTCGGACTCCAGGCGTATCCGTAGGGGGCGGTCAATATTTCCAACACTTTGAACAGTTCGTCCACATTGTCCAGCGGTTCTCCCATCCCCATAAAAACAATATTGGTGAGTTCATCTGTTTCCGGAAGGGATTGTATTTGGTTCAGAATTTCGTTTGCCGTCAGATTCTTAGTGAATCCTTGTTTACCGGTCATACAAAAGAGGCAGTTCATTTTGCAGCCGACCTGCGAAGAGACACATAAAGTGGCCCTGTCGTCTGTCGGAATATAGACAGACTCCACAAAATTACCCGGACCGGCCGGATAAAGATATTTGATCGTCCCGTCAACCGATTTCATCAGGTCGGAAGGAGGCATGGCTCCCACCTCGAAGTTTTCTTCCAGTAAAGTACGTTTAGCTGCTGCAATGTTTGTCATGGCAGCGATAGAAACAACTTTCTTTTTATACAGCCAGTCAGCCATTTGTTTCGCAGCGTAACCAGGAAGTCTGACTTCGGCGGCTACCTCTTTTAACTCGCCTAAGGTCATTCCCAATAAACGTCTTTTCTCACTCATAATCTTTCATCTGTTTTCTTTGCCGCAAAGATATAAAAAAACCGCCAATCGGGATACGACTGGCGGTTTCCTATGATAGTCCGGCAGGCTTACCTGCCATTATAGTCAACTATTAATAAAAACGGATACGGTTATCTTCGACATCAGCCTTGTTAACCAACGACTGGATTGCCTGGAAGCCGAAACGGTAAGCATTGGAAGCATCCAATGTCTTGATTTCAGCAGATTCGTCATAATCCTTAGCATCTTTATTCTGTTCGTATACTTTGAACACATAGACACCGTTGTTTCCTGCAACCGGAGCACTCAACAGGTCTTTCTGAGCCAGTGAAACCATTGCATTCAGTTTCGGTTCGACACCGATACCGGCGATACGGCGTGTTGCAAAGCTAACGAACTTAACAGAATCTACAGAAGAATTCATAGCCTGTGCATAAGCATCGATAGAAGACAGATTCTTTGCTGTCAGCTCCTGAGCGATCTTTTCGCCTTTCTTCTGTGCGATCAATTCTGATTTCAACATCGGAGTAACCGATTCTACAGAACGGTAACCTTCCGGTAATGTTCCCTGAATAGCAGCAATTACAAATTTATCATCGCATTCGAAGATTTCAGAGATGTCGCCTTTCTTGTTCTGGAAGGCCCAACGAACTACCGGACGGGAGTTCTTGATAGAACCCAAGAGCTGGTCGTTAGCCGTAACCGTTACATTTGAAAGCAGGTTATAACCGGCTTCTTTTGCAGCATCATCCAACTTATCCATGTTATGGTTTTTAGAAATAAACTGGTTCAACTCATTATAGATATTACCATAAGTCTTTGTACTCGGAGATACGGTCATATCGATATCCGCAACTTTATACTTGTCTACATTGGCTGTCTTTTCAGTAACCTTGACAATATGCGTTCCATACAATGATTTTACAATTGAATAATCATTAACCGGAGTAGAGAAGATGGCTTTCTTAAAATCTTCGTTTACACCTCTTAAGGCAGTTGCTTCTGTGAACCATCCCAGTTCACCACCCTTTTCGGCAGCCTGGTCAGCAGAGAATTCTTTTGCCAGTTCAGCAAAATCACCACCTTTCTTCAATACGTTCAACAAGCTGTCTGCCTTAGCCTTAATTGCGGCATCGTCACCTGTATTAGCCAGCATGATGTGGCTCACTTTCACAGAGTCGGGAGCTACCGTTTTGTCAACCAGCTTGAACATTCTGTATTTATCATTTTCAAATACCGGTCCATATACGTCACCGACACTTGCAGTCTTAACGAACTGTTTCATTTCGGGATCCAATGCGTTTTCCGTAAAGAAAGCATCCAGATAAGGTATTTCCGAATTTTCAGTAACCAAGTCTGCTACTTTATCCGTAGAAGCCAACTCGCTCTTCAAAGATTCGATCTCAGCACTTGCCTTATCATAGTCTTCCTTGCTCGGACGAATGTCGACAGCGATATACTTGATCACCTTGCCTTCTTTCTGCTTGAACAACTCTTTGCGTTGGTTGTACAGTTTTTCAATTTCACTCTTGCTTACCTGAACAGTTGAATCAGGAATCGTTGCATAAGACTGCATAGCATAAACAATATCCGAACTTACGGCAGAACCGTCAAAAGCATCTTTTGCGTCCAGCTTATTGGCTGAAACAGCCTTGCTCAACAGTGTCGTATATTTTTGTTCCAGACGCTGACGTTTGATATTCTTTTCCCAGAACATCCAGAACTGGCGAGCCTGCAACAACTGTGCCTGCTGATCGGCAGGATAGCTTGCAATGTTATCATCGTCGATAGCCTTCAAAAAGTTCAGTAATGCCGTTTTATCGAATGCACCAGTCTGCGGATTTACAAACATCTGCATCTGTTGGATCATCGGAGAAATGTTTTCACCCTGAACCATATCGAACAATTCTTCCGGACTAACGGTCAGCCCCAATTTGGAAGTCGCGTTATCCAATACGATTTCCTGTACCATACCATCGAATACAGACTGACGGATCTGAGTCTGATATTCTTCGGGCAGACTGGCCGAACCAGACTGCATCTTGTACATTTCAGTCATCTCGTCTATACGATTCTGATAATCCTGAATTTTAATAACTTCTCCGTCCACTTCTGCAACCTTCTCCTGAGATTGTCTGAAATAAGTAGAACCGGAGTTCAAAAAGTCACCGATGATAAAAGCGAACAATGCCAACCCCACAACGAGTACCAGCAGTCCTGCTTTGCTTCTGATTTTTTCCAGCGTAGCCATTTATCTTTATCTATTTTTAAAGTTTATTATTCCACATTTTAAGGGCACGAAGATACGAAAAAAAGAGATTACCGCATCTTTTTATGCTCTTTTTTTAATTAACTCATTACTTTCATACGTACTAACTCGATTTTCGTAGCTGTAACTTTTATGATTTTAAAAGAATACTTATCAATTACAACCGTTTCATTCAGCTTCGGGAATTTCTGATAGAAATGCAGGATAAAACCTGCGATCGTAACATAATCATCCGATTCCGGTAATTCCAGGTCAAACTTCTCATTCAAAGTGTCGATCTCCATACGGCCGGACAACAGGTATTCATCCTCTCCTACTTTCCTCGCCACATAGGACTTTATATCATGCTCGTCTTCTATTTCTCCAAAGATCTCCTCTACCAGGTCTTCCAACGTCACAATACCTGAAGTTCCTCCGAACTCATCCACCACGACAGCCAGGCTTTTCTTATCCTGCATAAGGACTTTCATCAGCTTATTGGCTGCCATCGTTTCGGGCACGATCGAGACACTCCGGATGCTCTGCGTCCAATCTTCCGGATTCTTGAACATCTCCGACGAATGGATATATCCTATAATATCGTCTATATTCTCGTTATATACAAGAATCTTGGAAAGCCCTGTTTCAATAAAGCGAGACCGTAACTCCTCAATCGTTACAGTCTTGTCGCATGCCACAATCTCCGTACGGGGAACGATACAATCACGTAAACGCACATTTGAAAAGTCCAGTGCATTCTGAAATATCTTGACTTCCGTATCCATATCCGAATTCTGCGGCGCATCTTCTATACTCTGTTGAATAAAATAATCGAGATCCACCTTCCCCAAGGCCCGTTGAGTCGAACCGGTCACATTCTTAACTCCCACAATCTTAAGGATCAAGAAAGAAAGCAACGAAGAGAACTTTGAAATAGGATACAATACAATATAAATGATCAACAGAGGTATAGAAAACAAGGTAAGCGAAAAATTAGGATTCAGCTTAAATATTGTTTTTGGAATAAATTCACCCGTAAACAGTATCAAAAGAGTGGAAATAATCGACTGAATCAATACAATCAGCGCCTCATTACTGACCACACGAGCTATAAACGGCTCCAGAACGATAGCCATTTGCAGACCGTAAACAACTAATGCGATATTGTTTCCGACTAACATCGTCGAAATAAACTGATGCGGATTCCGGTAAAAGATATCCAGAATCTTACTCGTCAGGCTTTTTTCTTTCTTGTCGAGTTCAAAGCGCAACTTATTGGAAGAGACAAAGGCAATCTCCATCCCTGAGAAAAAAGCTGAAAAAGCCAGTGATATTAATATGTATGTCAATGCTCCCATTTAGTTTGTATCAGGGGTCACAGGCTGCACTTCCGGAGTCTTAACAGCAACAGAGTCTACCGAAGCCGTTGTTGCCGTCGAATCTGTTTTAACCGATTCATTTACCGGGAAAACACCCTGTGAGTTAAATATTTTATATCGAGTCATATCCTGGTTCGATTCGAACCCAATACCCGTTATTATCTTATCTTCTTCTTCTATCCGGATATACTTGTCGGAATAGACCTTTTCTTCTTTCTGATCAAAAAAAAGCAGCGAAGTTTCAAACTTCTTACCTTCCACACTTTCTATTTTTACGTTCCCGATCAGTTTCCACAGCTCTTTCTTCTTATAGTTATAAACGGTATCGGCCTTGACACTTGCCACAGTATTAAACAAGGTATCGAATTTTTCCACATAAATCCCTTCCGGAAAATACACAAACGGTTCTTTCGCTTTATCGAAACTCAGCATTTCTTTAGCATTCACACGATAACGCGTAATTCCCGAATCGGAAATTAAGGTTGAGTAATCAGTAGTCTTCATGGTATACGTTGTCTCCGGGTCGAAGGCTACCACTACGACCTCTTTAGTATCACCGCCACAAGAGGCTGTAAATAAAAGAAGCATAACAACTACCGTAAAGATAGTTGTTATGCCCTGATTATTCGTTTTACAAAGAAAACGGTTCGAATTCATATTTAACGGATTGTTACAGTCTCACCGATCCAACCGCCAATTCTGAATGTTTTACCTTTTTCCAGATCCGGATGCATGAATACTTCTTCCGTAGAGGGAAGGTGAGCGCGGTAAGAATTAGCCAATTTTGCAGCTTCGTCTGCTACGTTCTGATCCACCTGTCTTGCTTTCTCAAATTTGTCGATAGCGGCATAATATACGACTTTTGCCAATACACCATCATTCGGATAAATAGATCTTGCAGATTTAGCATACATATTACCGATCAAGATATACGGTGCTCCGTAATCCGGATTTGTTTCGATAGCTTTCTGGCAATACTGTCTTGCTTTTGACAGGTTGTTCTGTTCGAATAGCAACACACCGATCAGATAGTAATCTTCAGCTTTCGAAACAGCATCAGATTCCATGTTGGCAGCTTCCTCAAAATATTTGATCGCCTTATCATAATCCTTTGCTTTTACAGCCTGTTTTGCAATACCCAAAGCAGCATCTGCACTCGGTTCCAGTTCGTAAGCATAGGCTGCAGCAGTATAGAATGCATCGATTTCCTGGCAACGAACACGTCTTAACATAGAAACGATTTCCTTCAGAGCTTCCAGGTTGCCCTTGGCAGCCTCAACCTTCGGAGCATACATGCTCTGCAAAGTTTCGCAATCAGCAGCACCACTACCGGCAAAACCACCGTCAATAGCAGATTTGTAAGTAGTCAGGTTCTTCACTTCTTTCTCATTGTTTGCAGCCTGGGCAGCAGCCAACTGAGTCGCAATGATCTTAGAACATTTCAGATAGTCTTCCAAATACGTTTCTTTGAAATTCGGATCAGCCAACAACTGACGGTGAGAACCCATCATATATAAGGAAACTCCCATAGCTTCGGTATTTTCACCAAACTCATTGATCACTTCTCCTAACCAGGCATAATACACTTTAGGATCAGCATTATCACCCATCAAACGGATATAATCAGCCGCTTTACGAGCAACAATCCAGTCTTTACCATATTTCCGGTCATTACCGAAATATTTCACACGCGTATCATAAACCTTCATCAATTCATCGATAAGAGCAGCTTTCTTAGCCGGATCTGTTTCTGTATTGATTTTCCAGTCCATGATTCTCACACCATACAGATAAATATCCTTATGAGCTCCCGGACATTCGGTATAAGCCTGGTGCCAGAATTCATAAGCATCTTTAAAATTCCCTGCTTTGGCGTAAGGGACAAACAAGCTGATATTGGTAATACAACGTACGCTATCTTCACCAGACCCGAACGGAGTACCAGTATCCACACCTTTTTGTGCATAAGCTCCGAACGACATCATCGAACATCCGAGAGCTAACAATAATACTTTGATCTTCATATTTATTTCTATTAAAGTTAACTATTTAGTTAATCGACCTTAAACTTCATAAACCAAGCTTCGTTAAACGTATAGTTCACCGTAAAACGGAAGTATTGTTCATCAATCATATTCATCCGTACTTCCGGTTTCTTTTTTACATATTCGAACGATATATTTATCAATGAACGATTATCGATCAACGGCAATCCCAAACCGACACTTGCACCGATCTCATTATAACCGTCTCCCGAAGGATTCGCATCTGTCCGGTTCATACGCAAATATGAATTACCATAATGAACACCTGCACGATAGCGGACCCGGCTGAAATATGATTTACGCATATAATCCGGAATAAACTCACCACCAACGGCTACACGGTAACGGTTCTTAAAATTACCTTTCTCTCCAAAGTAAGGCATTTTTCCCCAATCTTCATAGGAAAAATCAGCCGCTAACGTTAATTTATTTTGTTTCACATACGAAAGGCCAACTCCATACGAATTAGGCAAGTCAAAAGCCTTACCACTAATTGTGTCAGACTGAAGCACTTCTCCATCCGACCCAGACGAAGTATAAGACTGCGTAAATTGATAAGATTTAGCGTGCAGGCTCTTCTTCGGAGAAAAAACAAGTCCCAATGTCACACTTTCCGTCTTACTAAGCGGATGTGTATATTGCAAACCGAAATCCATCTTCAAATCACGCACCCGTAATTCCTGACTGCGATTCGTATTGTATGCCCCAGTACCTTCACTACCCATAATTACCAACTGTTCATGTTTGATATTTCCAAACAAAAAACCGAAATTAGCACCGACAGCCAAACGCTTTTTCCATATATCCACAGAGATACCTCCATAGAAATCGCTCAAACCACCCGTTCCGTTATAAGTCTCCGTAAACGTCACGCCCTGTTCATTGCGTAAAGCCCCGAATTTATACCCGACATAGGAATAAGGCAAAAGTCCGAAACTCAACGCCACACGACGATGAATCGGAAACTGCATTGCAATGTACTCCAGATTTCCGTTGAAATCGTTCTGACGGGCATTTCCATCATCAAACCACGACAACTGACCGGCTACACCAAAATCAAAGAGAAATGTCAGGGAGTCCATACAACTGTATGACGCCGGGTTCATCGGATTGATCTGTTTTGGCGAACGTAATCCGTAACCTACACCGCCCATGGCTCGACCTGCGCCGAACGAACGTTCTCCTAAATCACCATATCCGAAACGGGTATAGGGCGAGTTAGTATTGTTTTGCGCCATCAAAGGCAACAGTGTGAATATAAGAACGCTTGTTATTAGTACCTTATTAATCTTCAACATTATACTCTAAGATTCTGTTTAATCCTGTCAACACTAAATTAATGTCTGCAAAGATGGAGTTTTTTAGCCGTCTTTCAAAATAAAACGAATGACCGCCTGTTAAAAAAACCAAAAGGTTAGGATATTTTAGCCGAAGCATTTCGATATACCCATCCATTTCGCACACTATACCATTTACTACTCCAGCTTGAATCGCTGTTTCCGTATCCGTTCCGACCAGAGGTATTTCCTCCTTCTCGACCACCAAAGGCAATTTTTTTGTAAACTGGTTCAGAGCCTTGAACCGGGTTGTCATCCCGGGCGAAATATTCCCGCCCAGATAAGTACCGGAAGCATCGACCAGTTCATATGTAATAGCTGTCCCGGCATCGATCACCAACAAGTCCTTTTCAGGTTGCAGGTAATTGGCTCCGACTGCAGCAGCCAGCCTGTCCCGCCCCAATGTTTTTGGGGTTTTATACTGCACCGTAATCGGAAGAGGCACCGTTTCATCCAAAAGCACAAAATTCCGAAGATTCGTTTCCAAGTATGCGACCAGCTTGTCATCTTTGTCTATCACTGTTGAGAATATTCCTTTTGTCAACGGATATTTCTTAAATATGCCAGAGATAACTTCCACGTCGAACTTCTTAAACACAAAAGAAGCCTCCATACGCTTCCCGTTGTATACAGCCACCTTCGATGATGTGTTTCCTTGTTCTATAATGAGATTCACGTGTCTGAATTTTTCCGCAAAGAAACATAAAAATGATGAGATAACAGACATATCGAAGGCACAAAGTAAAAAAACAGGAAAGAGACTATCCCCTTTCCTGTTTTCCTATGCGATATAACGTTCAATCAATCAGCAAGAATAACCAGTTCGGCACCCGAAGCGAAATCCTGTCCGCGCTGTTCGCTCAGCGCAGTAAAACGGATATAACGAGCTTTTACCGGTTTATCAAACAGCACTTTCTTTTCTTTCAGGTTATTTTCAAAAGTGCCTTTTTGTATCGGTTCACCCCAGTTCTTACCATCCTGGCTGACGCTAATGGAATAATCCTTGATATTTCCGTTAACACCATCCTGGCGGGGCAGGAATGCAAATCCTTTGATCAGCTTTTCTTCGCCGGCATCCAGATCCACCCAATGCGGATACTTGGCAACCGTTACTGAAAACATCGTGTGCCAGATCGTATTCGGATCGCCATCCGTCAGATTTTTGGCATCTCCATAACCGGACTCTTCACTGCTCGTATAGATTACTTCTGTCTGGATACTTTCTATTTTGCTGAATGAAGCCGTCGCATTGATTTCAGGATTATCCTTAAACCAAGCTTTTACCATGCCGCCATCACGGAATGGAATCGGTTCCGTATATTCTTTTGCTTTCCCTTTTCCATCAATCGTATAGCAGATCACGGCCCCTTTACGCGCAGAAGAAAGTTCTACCGCTCCGGCACGGTTACGCATGATTGTCAGAGGTACTTCACCGGCAGGTGCGACATTAGCCGTTGCTGTCAGATCTTTTCCGGCAGGACGGATGATAAAGCCCATATTATGATGGCCGGCAAAAACACGGTCCTGTTCCAACGGCCCGCCCTGTCCGCAACTGTTTCCTCCCAATCCGGTCACAGCTGCATCCAGATGCAGATACGTATCTCCGGCTGCCGGCAACTGATACGGATGCGGTGCCAGAATCAGGTCTAAAGCCGAATACTGGAGAGCGGATGCAGACAAACGGTCGGTGGCTACAAACACGGCACCTTCTCCGGCAGGATTGGTCAATGCACACCAGCGCACATCTTCATGGTTGCCCATATCCTGCGGCTTCGGGAAGTTTACAAACTCACCTGCCACTGTATTTTTATGCTGTTCGATAAACTGCCCGCTCTTACGATCGGCATAGTTATCGACCGGTCCACGTCCGTAATAAGTAAAGTCGGAATACTGTTGCGGCATTTTCATTACATAGCCCAAGCGCGGCAAAACCAGACTCGGACGGTTGGATGTGATACTGGACTGCAACTCGATAGAGCCATCCGGATAAACGGTCCAGATCTGATTTGTAATAAATTTGAAGTCATTTTCTCCGAATTTAGAATCTGTCAATTCTTCAATACTGTTCTTTCCGGAACTTGTCCCGCCTTTAATCTTTGCGCCGTTCGGAGCCTGCGATTCAACGGTGAAAGCCAGAACCACCGTACCGTCCTTTTTCTCCAGGATCGTACTGTTCGTTGCTTTATGTTTCAGGTTGTGAAGACCTTGTTCAAACCATTGCGAATAGAACCAGTTATCATTATTGGTAAAAGCACGCAAAGCATCGAGCTTCGGCCCATTACCGTCGGCTATAATCGTTTTACCGCCATACACCAAACTGTAAATTGTACCCGTTCCCATATCGAACTTAGCGACAAAGCCATCGCCTGCTATCGTTTTAATCGAAGCGTCCGAATCATTCAAACTTACTTTTCCGGCAGAAGCTGTCACTTCGGCTATAGAAGGACGTGCTGTCGCCTCCTGCAACAACATCTGTTCTTCTGCCTGCACAAAGCCTTTTTCAGCCCAAGGCATATTCTCTTTCAGCAGGAACTGTACCTTTACAAAATACTCCGAACTGTTTTTAAGTTTATCGAAAGACACAGGAATTGATATTTTCGCTCTGGTACGGGCGGCAATTGTTCCGGCATTAACCAAACCGGCTTGAACTTCCTTACCGTTTTCATAAAGCGACCATTTTACGTCATAATCCGAAAGGTCTTTAAAATAGTATTTATTGAAGACTTCAAAAGAGCCTTTCTGTACATCGACAGCTTTCACCTCTATATTCTGGTACACTTTCTTCACTTCGTAATACTGCGGTTTCGGCTCCAGATCACCAAACACGATGCCGTTCATCACAAACTGCCCGTCATTCGGCGTGTCACCGAAATCACCACCATAAGCCAGATAACGTTTGCCGGTCTTCTTATCGTAGTTATACATAGACTGGTCCACCCAATCCCAGATAGCACCGCCACAGAAGAAGTTCGTCGACTCGATCGCTTCCCAGTAATCCACCAGGTTACCGCAAGCATTTCCCATCGAATGGGCATACTCGGAAATATGGAACGGATATTTGATATCATAATCGCCTTTTACCGCGCCACGCGTCCACCCGATAGACGGATATTGGTTCGAACCCATATCCACAATGTCATTATTACGTTCATATTGAACAGGACGTGATTTATCTACCTGCTTCAAAGCATTATAAGCGGCAACGAAGTTATCGCCCGGGCCTGCCTCGTTTCCTAACGACCAGATCACGATAGCCGGATTGTTGATATTGGCATGGACCATTTCCAATACGCGCGCCACATGAGCCTTCTTCCATTCAACCGGATGAGACAGGGAAGCAGCACCATAATAATATTCGTGTGACTCGATATTCGCCTCATCTTCCAGGTAAATACCATATTTATTACACAGGAAATACCAGTACGGATCATCCGGATAGTGTGAGTTACGCACATGGTTGATATTGGCACGCTTCATCAGCATCACCTCTTTTTCCATCATCTCACGGGTAATGGCATGTCCGACAGCCGGATTCGATTCGTGACGGTTGACGCCTTTCAACTTAACAGTCTTACCATTTATATAATAGTAACGGCCTGCCAAGCCGAATTCATCTTTTTCTGCCGGCGTATCTTTTATCTCTACTTTACGGAATCCGACAATTGTAGAAACCGTTTCCACCGTCTTTCCTTTGGCATTCTTCAATTCTGCCACCAACGTATAACGATACGGAAATTCAGCCGACCATTTATTGGGAGCCTTCACGTTTAACACAGCCTGTGCTGATTGTGTCTGGCCTGGGTTTACGGCATCGAGCATAGCCGTAGCGATCACATTGTCGACTTTTGTATTCTCATCCGAATATAGTTTGTTTGCATACAACGTATATTCCAGCTTATATCCTTTTGCCGCCTTCTTATCCAGGTTACGCACGTCGGCTGAGATTGCCAGCGAACCATCCGTATAAGCAGCATCCAAATCAGGTGTTACAACCAGGTCGCGCACATGCACTTTCGGAACCGAATAAAGAGCCACCGTCCGGAAAATCCCCGGCAGACGGAACATATCCTGCGCTTCCAGGAAAGAGCCGTCGGAACTGCGATAGACTTCTGCCGCCACCACATTTGCCCCTTTACGAAGATAAGGAGTTATATTAAAATTAGCCGCGTTGCGGGAATTCTTGGAAAAACCGACGTACTGACCGTTAATCCACAGATAAAAGAAAGAATCGACGCCATCGAAGCTGATAAAGACTTCACGGCCATCCCAATCCTGTGGGATATCGAAGTTACGACGGTAAGAGCCGACTTCATTCCGGTGTTTATAAGTCGTCCAGTTCGTCGGAGGAGTCCGCATCACACCGCCGCGCCAGTCGTCCACCGCCACTTTATGCTGGAAGATAACGGGCTGGTTCACATAGATAGGCACACCATATTTCTGGCTTCCGTCTTTCTGAATACCATAGATATTCCAGCTGGAAGGAATCGGAATGTTATCCCATCCGGAGGCATCGAACTCTGTTTTATAAAAATCTTTCGGACGGGAATCGGGATCGGGCGCCCAATTGAATTTCCAGTCACCATTCAGCGACTGCCAGAATTTACTGTTTTCAGGCAACACCTTACGGGCATTCTCCACATCCTGGAAAGGGAAAATATAAGCATGCGGCTGTTCTTTGTTCAGAGCCAGATTCTCAGGCGACTCCCATTCTTTACCGGTCGGCGCTTCCACCGGACCATAACTAAATCCCCCAAGCGGCTGTTGATCCGCCATGCCATGAAAAGAGGCACAGCAAAGCGCTAAGGTTAACGAGATTTTTTTCAAGTTGTCCATGTTAGATATTAATAGATTTTATTTGTGTATTCACTTTTAGACGTGCCAAAATGTTCACAAATATACGCAATTAAGAGAGAATATGAACACCTTTTATTGTAATAATATATTCCAAAACCTTTCCGGCAGATGAATATTCTCAACCGGGACAGCATCTCTGAATAAAGGCGCTATCTCTTCCGGGCGGAAACCGGCGATACCGCAACCGATTTCCGTTACCAGGAAAGTCAGTTCAGGATGTTCCTTGGCAAAACGGATGAACTCATCTACATAAGGGCGGATTTCTTCTACTCCGCCATGCATCGTGGGAATGCCATACGTTTGTCCCTGTAATCCGGCGCCTTGCCCCCAGATTGCTCCCCATTTACGGAAAGCTAAAAGTGCTGCGCCTCCACCGTGAGCGCCTTCCAGGTTACTGCCAAACACAAATATTTCTCCTGGATTCAGCTCCTGGATCCGATTGTTTGTAATTCGTTTCTGATTCATACTTTCAATGATTTAAAATTTATATCCAACCGTGACAAAAGCTGATATATTTTTAGCTGTGAAGCTGCCCAGTCCCGCAAGTTCGGCTATTTCTTTAACCCCATCATTCACATTAACAAAACCCAACTGACCTTCCGCTCCCAATATGATGTGCCGATTCTCATAAGCGACATTTAAAGCAATCCCGCCGTCAAAGCGTTTATTCCCCATTTTTCCATCGGCAAGACTTCCAAATGTATTCAGCTTATATTTTTCCACTACAGTCTCAAAACCGACCAACGACGGAACCATTAATTCTATAGCAGCAGACGTTTTACCGCCCACACCACAAGCCACATAAGGACCTGCCGAGATAACCAGATTTGAGTTTTCCGTAAGATTCAACCGGGCCGCCATCATAACGGGGAGTTCCAGATAAAGCTGGTTCATCGTCATTTTTCCCACACCTTCCTCTTCATCTTTACTGCCTTTTGAAACGAAATTCAAAGACGGCTGTAAAGCCCAGACATCATTAAACGCATATTCCATAACGGCTCCAACCTTATAGGCGAACTTTACCTTCCCGTCCGCATTCTTTCCCCAGAAACTGGCCACTCCGACTCCGCCCTTTGCCTGAAAAGAAACTGGTGATTGGGCTTCCGCTTTCATATTGGAAGCGATTGTAGCGATACATATACTTAAAATGAGATACTTCACTCTCTGTAAAAAACGCTTGTTTGTCTTCATCTTGTAATATTTAGTTGACAAATATATCCTTAATTATCATATATATAAAAACTCAAACGCCGAAGATATATTGTTTTGAATATAACCTAATGCCCACTGTAGGAAATATTCGAAAACAAGGACAAATACCCGAGTACAGAAATTATCCGAAAAAATCTCACAAAAGATTTGGAAGATTAAAATCTTTCCATACCTTTGTCATATAATAATAGTACAATGTTTGTATAATATAATATATGAGTATATGATTAAGTTTGTATTAGATTATTCCAGCGGAGTGCCGGTCTACCGTCAGATTATCGACCAGATTATATTCGGTATAGCATCCGGGCAACTTAAATTGGGCGAACAGCTTCCTACGGTCAGAGCGCTTGCCGTAGAGTTAAAAGTAAACCTCAACACGGTATCCAAAGCGTATAAAGAACTGGAGATTAAAGACATTCTGGAGACTCAGCAAGGAACCGGAACTTTTATCAACAAGACGGAAAATGTGATGCCGGAAAAGGAAAGGAATGATAAACTGAAAGAGATTTGCATACAGTTTTCTTCCGTTGCACACAGTTACGGCTTCAGCCTTAATGAAGTCATACGAGAACTAAAGAATATAGAAACTTCTAAAAAATAAAGATTATGACAACAAGTGTAATTAACAAGGGTCGGTTTAATCCTATTTCCCTTTCCGTGTTGCTGATATTACTTTGCGTATCGGTCGTGTTATATGTTTTGCACATCATAAACATTCCGATGCTGGTGCTC
Organism: uncultured Parabacteroides sp.; assembly: GCA_900552465.1. GTDB lineage: Bacteria > Bacteroidota > Bacteroidia > Bacteroidales > Tannerellaceae > Parabacteroides. Next base: position 23,020 of record URZO01000048.1, read on the forward strand.
CTGGTTATCTTTTCCGGATTACTGGCTTCCGCCATCTGCATTGCCGACCAATGGGAACGCGCTGTGGTGTTGCGTATGGGAAAATACAAAGGGTTAAAAGGCCCCGGTCCTTTCATGATCATCCCGATCATCGACACTGTCTCCGCTTATATCGACCAGCGGGTGCGGGTAAGTTCTTTCAAGGCGGAGCAGACGCTTACCAAAGATACGGTGCCGGTCAATGTGGATGCGGTCGTGTACTGGACGGTTTGGGATGCGGAAAAAGCAGCCCTGGAAGTGCAGGAATACCAGAAAGCCATCGAACACATCGCCCAAACCGGTTTAAGGGACACGATCGGCAAACATGAGCTGTCGACTCTCTTGCAGGAACGCGATAAAATAGCCGAAGACCTGCAACAGGTTTTAGACCATAACACAAGTCCCTGGGGCATCACCTGTCAAACCGTCGGCATCAACGACATCGCCATCCCGCAGGCTCTGGCCGACGCCATGAGTAAAGAAGCGCAGGCCGAGCGTGAAAGAAGGGCGCGTGTCATCTTGGGAACGGCCGAAACGGAGATTGCCGAAAAGTTCGAGCAGGCAAGCCGGAAGTACACCAATAATCCCGTCGCCTTGCATCTGAGAGGCATGAATATGCTGTTTGAGGGCCTGAAAGAAAAAGGCTCTATGGTCATCGTTCCCAGTTCGGCACTCGATTCTATGAATCTGGGCGCTATGGGAGGCTTGGTTTCGTTAGCGAAGAGCGGCGAAACACCGGTCTGAGAACAACCGGATAACAACAACGATTAATTCACTTTAAATCACATCGGATATGAAAACAATCGCGCGAAACTTCCTGAGTGTGCTACGCCGTTTCAAAATGGCTACCATATTGAATGTGCTGGGATTGAGCATTGCCTTTGTGGCCTTTATGCTTATCATGATACAAGTGAATTATGACCTGGGGTTCGATTCCTGCCAGAAGAATGCCGGGTCGATATTCCGTTTGGATATCGAACAGGGCGGAAGCGCAAAAGCAATCGTCTGCCGCCCTTTCGCACGGGCGTTTACCGAATCGTCTCCACATATAAAGGAAGGATGTGTCATGGCAGCATGGTCGAACAACCTCCTGCTCTATGTGGAGCAAAACGGAAAACAGGTGAACTACGATGAAGATGTCTGGAGCGTTTCACCCGAAATCATGCAGGTCTTTCATTTCTACATGCTGGAAGGCGACGCACAGTCGCTGGACGAGCCCAACAGCGTTATCATCCCTGAAAGTACAGCCCGGAGACTCTTCGGCAACGAATCGGCGATAAACAAACAACTGCACGTTTACATTCCGCAAATGGCTCCGATGACCATCAAAGGCGTTTATAAGGATTTCCCCCGCAACTCTTCCCTGAAGAACTCGATGTACGTATCCATGAATCCGAAAGAAAGCTACGACGATTGGGAAAACTGGAGCTATCTGTTTTTCCTCCGCCTCGACGATCCGGCCAATAAAGAAAGTGTCCTGGACAATTTCAGGAAGAACTTCAATGCGAAAGAAATCCTCGAAAGCGGCTTGTTCGGAGAAGACAAGGACGCGATCGTCTACCACCTGACTTCTTTGCCGGCTCTCCATTTCCTGACTAATGTAGATTTCGACACGATGCCGAAGGCGAGCCGCCAGACGATATTCGTTCTATTCTCCATCGCCTTTATCATCCTTATCATTGCCGGGATTAATTTCACGAACTTCAGCACGGCACTGACCCCGATGCGTGTCAAGAGCATCAATACGCAAAAAGTATTGGGCAGTTCCGACCAGATGCTGCGGTACGGCCTGTTGCTGGAAGCGGTTTGTATCAGTGCGCTTGCCTACCTGATTTCACTCGGGCTCCTATTTGTGGCACAAAAAACGCGGATCGCTTCGCTCACCGACGCCGATATGTCGTTCGGGGCGCAAGGGTTGGTCATCGGTTGTACAGCTGTAATAGCCATACTTGCCGGTTTGCTGGCGGGACTTTACCCGGCCGGTTACATCACATCTTTCCCGCCGGCATTGGTTTTGAAAGGCAGTTTCGGGCTTTCTCCTTCCGGACGCCGGATGCGGAGCGTGCTGATCGGCATCCAGTTCGCGGCCTCATTCACACTGATCATCGGCGCTTCATTCATGCACCTGCAAAACTACTATATGCAGCATGCGCCGTTGGGTTATGACAAAGACGAAATGATTGTCGCCCACCTGAACGGAAAGATCAACAGAAACCGGGAGGCTTTCACGAACCGGTTGAAAGCATTCGCCGGTGTAAAAGACGTCACCTATTCCCAATTCCTGCTATCCAGCCAGGACCAATACATGGGCTGCGGGCGCGATTACAACGGTAAACCGATTACTTTCCAATGCATTCCCGTATCATCATCCTTCCTAAAAGTCATGGGAATAGAAGTGACAGAAGGCCGGGATTTCCGCCCGGAAGACGATCAGAAGGAGACAGGTTGCTATCTGTTTAACGAAAAGGCGCGGGCCGAATATGGCCTGAAGTTGAATGAAAAGATAGAAGGGGCGGAAATTATCGGCTTCGTCCCCGACATCAAGTTCGCCTCTTTCCGTCAGAAAGTTTCTCCAATGGCTTTTTACGTATGGGGCAAATACCAGTGGGGACAGGAAGGCAATTTCTACGACGTCGCCTACGTGAAGTTCAAGGCGGGCAGTGACCTGCGCGCGGGGATGAAACATATACGCGAATCGTTAGCCGGGTTCGACAACGAATCTCCTTTCGATGTCCGCTTCTACGACGAAGTGCTGCAACAGACATACGAGCAGGAGCGAGACATCAGTTCACTGATCACGCTGTTCAGCCTTGCCGCTATCTTCATCTCGATTGTAGGCGTATTCGGACTGGTGATGTTCGAGAGCGAATACAGAAGGAAAGAGATTGCCGTGCGCAAGGTGCTGGGCGCCACGACAGAAGGGATTCTGTATATGTTCAACAAAGGTTATTTCCGGATTCTGCTGGTCTGCTTTATCCTGGGCGCTCCGGTTGCCTGGTATGGCATTTACCGGTGGCTGGAGAATTTCGCCTACCGCACGCCGATGTATTGGTGGGTATTGCCTGCGGCCTTCCTGCTCGTAGGCGTGGTTACGCTTATCACGGTGACATTCCAGAATTGGTATGTCGCAAACGAGAATCCCGTCAGGAATCTGAAATCCGAATAGCACAACCAGATCTATTCATGGTAAAGGCCGGAGAAAATAATCCGCATCTCCGGCACTTTTTCCCCTGTTCTGTCGTATCTTTGTTGCGCAGGTATTTGCCTGTCGACAATTGTCAGCAAGCCTGCCTACAATTGTCGGCAAGCCTGCTCACAATCGTCAGCAGGCCTGCTGACAATTGTCGACAGGCGATTACCCGCAGGGGAAAAACAAAATATCCGGGGAGAATTTATAATTTCTTCCGGGGAAATAAACAAATAGAATGGCAATAAAATTCAGCGTACACCAGACTCCGCAACCGAAAGGCAGGAAGGGGCAACAACTAACACACGCACGGGCAATCGCGCGCAGTACACAAAAAATGGATGACATCTGCGCCCTGGTTTGCGAGCGCGGCTCGATCTCGTCGGCCGACGTCAAAGCCGTGCTCGACTCTTTCGTCTGGGTAATCGGACATTCGTTGCGCTACGGCGACAACATCGAGCTGGAAGGGCTGGGGCACTTCTCCCCTTCCCTCCGCACACAGAAGTTACCGGACGGTCGTTCGGTCATCACGATCGACAACGTGAACTTCCGCTGTTCGGAAAAGCTGAAAAAGGAATTGAAAACAGTTCCGTTAGAAAAGATCAAGAACACGACCTGCTACCTGCCGGAAGAACGCAGAAACAGGATGCTGGACTACCTGCACCGCAACGAAAGCATCACGACCATCACCTACGCCAACCTGAACGCCTGCTCGCGTTACCAGGCGACAGCCGACCTGAAGAAATATCAGGAAGAGGGCTTGCTGTGCCGCGTGGGAGGCAGTACGCATGTGATCTATTTGCTGGCGGATAGTCTGGAAAAGCAGGAATAATTGAGTATATTTGTAGACGCATAAGCAAGAAAGGAAGAAGATGGAGAACAAAATCAGATATAAGATTCCGTATGCCGTCATGAATTACGCTCAGATACGGGAAGATGGTTATTACTTCGTGGACAAAACGAATTATATTGCAGAACTTGAAAAATACCAGGTTCCTATATTCCTTCGTCCCCGTCGGTTCGGCAAAAGCCTGTTCTGTACCATGCTCGATTATTACTACGACCTGAACGAAGCGTACCGTTTCGAGCGGTTGTTCGGCGACACCTGGATCGGACAGCATCCGACCGGACGGCAGAACAAGTATATGGTTTTGCATCTGGACTTCTCGATCGTCCCGATTGCCAACAACCTGGAGGACCTCGAACAGAACTTCAATGACGTCATGTCGCCTTATCTGACAGGGTTTGTGCAGGTGTACGGCAAATATATGAAAGGCCTCCAATTCAGTAATCCGCGAAGCGTAACAGTACAGTTTTCCAACATTCTGGAATATGTACAGCGAAACAACCTGCCGCCCGTCTATGTCATTATCGATGAATACGACAACTTCACCAACCAGTTGATTACGGCCAACAAAGATACGCTTTATAGCGAGCTGACAACCGGCGACAGTTTCCTGCGCACCTTCTTCAAGATTATCAAGGAAGGGGTAAAGACGCAAAGCATAGGCGGCATATTCATCACAGGCGTACTGCCTATCACGATGGACGACCTGACGAGCGGATTCAATATTGCACAAATGGTTACATTGCAGCCGGAGTTGGTCAATATGCTTGGTTTTACCTATAAAGAGACAGAAGAATATTTGCAAGCGATTTTCAGTTCTTATAACTTCGATGAAAGTTTATTGCCGGAGGTCCGCCAGATAATTCGTAACAATTATGACGGCTACCGGTTCCTTGCTGGAGTCGAACCGATTTACAACTCTACTATCCTTACCTATTTTCTTAGTCTTTTCACTATTAACAACGGGGTAATTCCCGACGAACTGATAGATGAGAACCTGCGGACGGATTTAGGATGGATACGACGCCTGACGTTAGGTAAAGAGCAAGCCCGGGAAATGCTCCACCAACTGGTTTACAACGGGACGCTCAACTACACACGCGAGATGTTGAAAAGCAAATTCAGCCGGCAACAGTTTTTCGAGAAAGAGTTCTATCCGATTTCTCTTTATTACTTAGGAATGACAACGTTGCAAAACAACTTCCAGATGGTCTTGCCGAACAATACGATGCGGACAATCTTCACGGATTATTACAACACCATTAATGATTTGCGGGGAACAGCTGATAAATATGTCGGCTTCTTCGAACAGTTTACGCACGATCATTCTATCGAAACATTGTTCAATGGCTACTATCGTGTCTACCTCGGACAATTTGCCGCCCAGAGTTTCGACAAGATGAACGAAAACTTCATCCGCAACACGTTCTATGAATTGTGCAACCGTTATCTGAGCAGCGAATATATCTTTGCACTCGAACAAAATTACCCGTCCGGACGGGCAGATTGGGAAATAACAGGACGTCCGGGCACGGGCTATCATAAAAACAAACAAATCGTCGAATTCAAGTATTATCCTGCAAAAGAAGCCAAACGCATCCTCGCGCTGACAGAGCCGTCGCCCGCTGACGCCGAACAGGTCTGTCGCTACGCTGCCGATGCACAGGAGATGTTTCCTGATTTTAAGATCAGGAAATATGTTATTTATGTTGCAGGAAACAAAGGCTACAAATTATGGGAAATAAAATAAATAAGTACCTGATCCTTTCTTTATTACTTTTTTTCCTGTTGCCGCTTCAGGCGCAGACTCCACAGCTCAGCAACGATGCGAAGATCAGCCTGCTGACGGTTTCACCGTCGGACGATGCGGTTTATACGGTTTACGGGCATTCGGCACTCCGGGTGCAGGACGCGGCACAAAAGATCGATGTGGTGTTCAACTACGGGATCTTCTCTTTTGCCAAACCTAACTTCATTTACCGCTTTGCCAAAGGGGAAACGGATTACCGGTTAGGCGTGGAACACTTCCGCGACTTTATGATCGAATACGAAATGCGTGGAAGCGAAGTGACGGAACAAGTGCTGGACCTCGACTCCATCACGAAGAACCGGATCTGGGAGGCATTGCTCATCAATAACCGGCCGGAGAACAGAGTCTACCGGTATAATTTCTTCTTCGATAACTGCGCGACCCGTCCGGCAGCTATCGTGGAGGCGAACGTAGAAGGCAAGATCCATTTCCCCGACCCGGGAAGGAAGCAGACGTTCCGCGATATGATAAACGATTGTACCCGCAATCATCCCTGGCTGACATTCGGATGCGACCTGGCGCTGGGAAGCCCGACCGACCGCGTCGCGACGCCCCGCGAAGAGATGTTCCTGCCAGTCTACCTGAAAGAGGCTTTCGGGAAGTCAACCGTCACCGGGACAGACGGTTCGGTGCGGAATCTGGTCGGCTCGGAACAAATCCTCACGGAAGGGATCACGGATGACACAGACGCGGAGAGCGATTTCTTCACTCCGCTTGTCTGCTGCTGGACGTTTTTCCTGCTTGTGCTGGCGGTCACTTTTATCGAATGGCGCCGGAAAACATATTTCCGCATTGTCGACTGCATCCTGTTTTTCATGGCGGGAATGGCGGGCGTCGTGCTGTTCTTCCTCTGCTTCATTTCAACGCATCCGAGCATCTGGCCGAACTGGTCGATCGTCTGGTTACAACCATTTAATCTGATAGCTGTTATTTTGTTTGCAGTAAAAAAGTTAAGAAAGGCTGCATATTACTATCATTTTATTAACTTTGCGGCGCTTACGCTAATGCTGGCTGGCTGGTATTTCATTCCACAGCACTTAAATGCAGCATTCATCCCTTTGGTAATGAGCCTTTGGCTACGTTCGGGATATGGCGTTTACAGAAAAATATGGAACATCGGGTACGAAAAATACTAACATCGCTCATCGCAATTCTGGCAGCGACCAATATGGAGGCTCAACAGAGCACGCCCAAATTGGTTGTATGCATCACTGTCGACCAGTTGCGGGGCGATTACATCGAATATTTCTACAATACATTCGGCGAGCGCGGGTTCAAGCGGTTGATGAACGAAGGACTGGTGTATAGTAACATCCGGTTCGAATTCTCCAACATCGACGAGGCCAGCGCCTTTGCAACCCTGTTCACCGGAAGCAACCCGAACTTCAACGGGATCTCCGGGACTAAGACGTACGATTTCGATAAAGAAAGGGAAGTTTCCATTCTGAACGATCCGGACTATCTCGGCAACTATACCAAAGAGCATTATTCCCCCTGCAAACTGATCAGCTCCACGATCGGAGACGAACTGAAAATCGCATCCAAGGGGAGAAGCGACGTCTACTCCATCGCTCCCAATCCGGAGAGCGCCATCATCTCGGCCGGACATGCGGCCAACGGTGCATTCTGGATGGACGACTACAACGGTAAATGGGCGACAACGACCTACTACAAAGGGATTCCCTGGTACGTAGACCGCTACAATAACGGAGCGGAATCTCTGTCGGCACGCTTGGAGCAAATGGTATGGACACCGTCATTACCGCCGGATAAATTCAATGCTTTCCCGTACGTGCTGGATGAGATTCCTTATAAATATACATTCAAAGAAAATACAAACGAGTGTTTTTTCAATCTGAAAACCTCGCCTTTTATCAATAAAGAGGTCAACCGCCTGGCACTTCAATTCCTCGAATACGGAGCTTTCGGCACACGTTCCTGTCCGGATATGCTTGCCATCACCTATTATGCCGGCAACTATCGCGGAAACATGAACAAGGAATACACCCGCGAGATACAGGACACTTACTACCAATTGGACAAGGACCTGGAACAACTGTTAGACAAGATCGACAAGAAAGTCGGGCTGAACAACACCCTGATCGTATTTACCGGTTCCGGTTACTATAAGAGCGAAGAAGAGTATCCCGACGGGATGCAGCTGACGAATGGCGAATTCCATCCGAAACGGTGTGTCGCCCTGCTCAATATGTACCTGATGGCTCTCTACGGCCAGCACACAAACTGGGTAAAGGGTTTCTATAACAACCAGATTTATCTGAACCGCAAAGCGATAGAAGATGCCAAGCTGGAACTGATCACCATACAGGAAAAGGCTGCCGAATTCCTGCGCGAGTTCAGCGGCGTGCAGTTCGTTGCGACGGAAAATGTGCTCCGCACGGGCAACTGGAACGAAAAGACTTCCCAATACCTGCACGGTACGCATCTGTCAAACCGTGGCGACCTGATCATCGAGTTGCAACCGGGATGGACCATCAACAACGACGATCCGAAAGCGAAAGTAAAAGTAATACGAAATAATGCAGTGATAACCCCGCTGGTATTTATGGGCAACGGTCTCAAACCGGAGCATATCTACCGCGAAGTAAAAGCCACAGAGGTAGCCCCTACGGTAACCCACGTGCTGAGGATCAGACCGCCAAACGCATCTCTCAGCTTACCGCTCCGGGAATTGACAATCAAAAAATAAGGATTGAATCATCAGTTCCCCCGGTTTCAAACAATACTATTTTACAAACTAAATAAAAGAATAATAACGTCCGAAGATTGGGAGAACTCTTAATCTTCAATTCAATAATTATATCATGGGATTTAATGAATTTATGACGAAGCTGTTTGGCAACAAGTCGCAGCGTGACCTGAAAGAAATTACCCCGTACGTGGATAAGATCAAGGCCGTATATCCGTCAATCCAAAAGCTCTCGAACGA
>URZO01000049.1 GCA_900552465.1 uncultured Parabacteroides sp.
TGTTAATCCGCTTTTTGGCCGTCAAAAAGGGACTTTTTCCTCTTTTTTGAGCGTTTTCAACAATTACGACCGTCCTCTTTGCCATTACGACCGTGCTAATGTGTAGTGCACTCGGCACCTCGCGAAGATTAGCACGGTCGTAATGGCGATTTGGACGGTCGTAATTGAAAAGAGGACCGTCATAAGGGCAAAAAAGCACCTGAATTTCCTTGAGATATTTGGAACGCCGTCCGTTTTATTTTCAAATATTCGATTCTCCGGGAGTTAAGGTTTACCACTTTGCTGCTGTTTTCGGTTATCAGCAATCAAATTGCACGCTTTTTGGAATGGGCTCGGCACCTCATTTTCTCTGTTGTCATCCGATCAGGCTAAAACCGTGAAAAAAGTCAATCCTAAATCGATCAGAATTTCGGACGAAATAGAAAAACGCCAAAAAAGAGGGTTATTGTAATTTTCAGGTTTAGACTGATCCGTATAATCTGCCTCATTCTTTATCATAAGAATACAACAATCCGAAGCTGATGCTCCCGATTAAGAGCAAGACTATGAGATAGTCGTTGATGGCTGTAAAAGAAGGAACCTGGGCGTAACTAAGTGATACGATCATTTCCTGTATCCCTTTGTACAGGCTGCTATCGCCTTGCAACCAGAATGTCAGGACTATTCCCGATATCAGGCAGAGTGTAATAATAATCTGCGGCAACAGGCTGTTCCGTTTAGGCAGCCGCTTCATTACCCGTTTAGAAAAGCTGTTATCCGCGAACTCCGCCTTGTTTGCTTTAAAGAGGTCGTATAGTTGTTTATCGTCAGACATAATTGATACTGTTACATTATATATTATACTCCGTGTTTTTAAAATACTCTGTCAGTTTCTTTTTCCCTCGCGACAGATGGGATTTCACTGTCCCGAGTGGTATGCTCATGATTCCGGCAATTGTTTCGACTGATTTGTCTTCCATGTAGAACAGAAGTACGACTGTCCGTTCGTCGGCGCGCAGAAGTAAAAGTGCACGAGTGAAATCAATTCCCAAATCTTTATCCTGGCTGCCGGCTGGCAAGACGTCGCCCAATGTTTCCACATCCAGCTCTGCTGAAAGCTTCCGGCTACGAATATAATCATAAAACGTATTGTACGCAATCCGGTAAAGCCAAGTCGAAAAGGTGGAGATGGAACGGAAGGAACCGATGTTGAGCCATGCTTTCACAAAAGTATCCTGAGCCAGGTCTTTGCTCAGTTCTTCGTCTCCTCCCGTCAGGTTGAAGAAGAAGCGCCGCACAGGCGACTGGTAGGTTTCAACCAACCGGTTGAATGCTTCCCGGTCACCCAGCAAAATAACTTTTGAAACAAGTAGGGTGTCAATCTTCATCTTCTATTCCGTGTTTTTCCCAGATAACGTGAATAATCAGAAAGCCGATTCCGAGTATAAGAGGGATCAGGCCGACAGACATATTTTGGACTGCATCCGCCGGATTGGAATTGAACAATTGAAAGATCGAAATGCCGATACCGATTGAGATTAGGAGAATCGCCGTCTTGAGTGATTTGTATTTCTTACTCGGCTCTTTAATCAAGTCCTCCGGGAACTTTTCCCCTTTTTCGAGTGCTTTCACGTATAGTTCAGCTTTCAGTTGGTTACGCTTCTGATTTTCATTGCTTTTTATCCAGACCATAAAGATAACGAAGATAAAGGGAACTGTCAAAACAATAATCGGGATTAAATGATTGATCATAATCTTATACTTTTAAATTAAACATTCTTACAAATCTCATCTATTAGACGGAAGAAAGTAATCGTTTAGATGCAAAACAATGAAATATTCCTTTAAATCTTTATTATCTTTGCGCAGGATAAGAAACTTTTGCGTATCTGTCTGAAGGACAGCGTTGAGTAGTGAGAAAGAAAGTTGTTGGTAACGATTTAGCGACTATGTAACTGCGCTGAACTGCTGCGCTTTGCATCTCGTCAAACAACTCCATGTAAATATAGAATAATTATTTGAATAATGCAAAAAGACGTTAGTTGTTTAGTTCTCTCTCATGTTCTTCTATCAACAAAACAGATAACGTGAATAGATGTTTGGATTTATCCAAAAGAGTTAAATAAAGCGGTTGTATGCGTTTTAAAATTGACTCCACATCAAGGGTATAGACATTAATCCGAGAATCAACCTTCTGAAGGCTTTTCTGAATAGTTATTATTTCTTTTTGGTTGTATTGATATTCGTCATTGTCATCGTTACACCCCATCTGCTTTAGAGTGGACAATAGCTGTCGGGTATTTAGTAATAGTTGTTGGTAGATTCCTTTTGTCTTGTAATCCGACTGATTTTGTTCCACTCGCTGTACAAGTAAAAGTTGTAAATCCAATAACTGCGATAGCTGGGTTTGTGCTTCGTTCCAACAATCTGAATATTTTTGTTCTGTCTCCGATTTAAATCCCAATAAATCAATTTTAGCGATGTATCTATATTGCAAATCAAAAGCATAAATCAATGATTTTTTGTTTAGAATCGCAGCCTTAGTCGAAGACATATCATTGCTGTCCATATTTGCTACTATTCCTACGGCATCAGCAACATTGAGTAGTTCAAGATTATTTTTCAAACATTCATTATAGTTCTCCAACTTTTTATCCTTGTGCTGTTTCTTTAATAGTTCATTCTGTTGATATATAGCTCTTTCGCTGTTTCTATTACTGTGCCTAATTGCCAAATATCCAACAATTAAGGCAAAAACACCGCCACAATATCCACCCCAAAATGATAGCCATGTATCGTTTGACAGAACCGTTGGAATAAGATTGCCATATGTTAACGCTACGTTGATAATATAAGCAATTGCAATACCACCTATTGCTATCAATAAAGCGATAATTGCATCTTTCTTCTGAATAAAATGTACCTTATTCATTATTAGTATAATAGATGAGTGATTTGCAAAGATACGAAAAACGGAAGAACCGTTTCGGTATTCTTCCGTTTATTTACATATTATCTTTTCCTTTGTTCCCATAGATCATCACGTTGCATACGCAGATTCAGCCGATCACGCATCCTGTCAAGAAAGTATGTTCGATTTTCACTTTTACGACGTTTCATATCCGAATAAGCGTTATAGCAATGGCTGTCTTTAATCTCCATACCGAAGAGCCGAGTGAAAAAGGAAAACAATTCATTGATGGCGGTTTCACCGTCGTCTATACAACGCAACTCTTGTAAGCCGTAAATCATCTCCACCAACTCGACAAGCGTACCCGTCCAACGATGCAGGTTTTGTGATTGGGACGAATTCTGTTCTGGGTTGTAACTACGCAATAAATCCAGTTCCGTATTGATATAACCAATAGCTACATCCAAGAAACGAGCTTGCATATTGCGTGTTGAAGCATTTTCTTCAGGCAGGTATTTCCGAAAAACGTGCAACCGGATTCGTGTGTAACGCAAGGTTCGGAAAATCGTTATTCGATCTTGTTCTTCGTTGCAGAATGATTGCAGGGCTTTGTCGAACTCATGGAAAAGGTCTTCCGTCGAGGCTTTCAAAGCAGTATCGACAAGATGTACCGCCGTTATATGATGTGTCATGATTATTCATTTGCTTTTTTTTTAATAGGTGCTCATAAGACTTTTTTGTCCAATACTTTATCACATTATCTGGCATATCCTCATTGAACCGGATACTTATCCAATATTTCCGGCTCATGTTATAAGGAGTGCTTACCGCCATATATCTTGCTTTCAGTTCATCGATCATGTCGGGGTTGCATTTGATGGTGCAAGCATCGAAAGTATCGATGTCGAAGAAGCAAAAGATCCTGCCGCTCACATAAAACGCCAATATGGATTGCGCCGCCCGGAATGCCTGAAAAGGCATTTTCTCGCTGCTACCCGGCAGGGAGAGGCAAAACTCTCTAAACTCTTCTATATTCATATCACGCAATCTTCACAAAGTGTTATCTTTTTTTGTGTGACATCCAACTCGCACTCCACACCGTAAGGCAGGATGCCAATCGGAGCACAATGTCCGAAATTGACATTGTAGAGAACAGGAAGGTCTTCACGTCCGAACTCTTTGAGGATTTTCCGATAGACGGATTTGTATTCATCATAATATCTTTCACGACACGGTTTGCCCACAATGATTCCATGTGCCGTCTCCAATATACCCTGTGCTCCAAGACCCCTTAAATAATAAGTAAGAAATTCGGGAGCAGGACAATCGGGGCTTGTCTCTAAAAAGAGAATCGTATCGTCCCATTGTCCGGCTTCGGGCCATGCGGCAGTTCCGCAATACATCGGAAAAGCATCGATGCACCCGCCTATCAATCGACCTCTGACCGCTTCCTCGCCTTGCAGCGTTTCGTAACCTTTCGTATCCGGCAGCCTTTCGGACTGCTTGTCCATATTCTCCTCGCTCCACGCAATACCTCTTTTTTGCCAGTAGGGGCACTTTTCAATGTTTATAGGAGCTTTGCTGTCGAAAAGGACTTCTTTAATCGCCGTAACGGTATATTCGGACATGGCTCCATATTCGGCGAAGTCCGACATCAAAGCAGGGCCATAGAACGAAACGACACCAGCTTTGTGCATCATCAGATGATGAATGGTGGTGTCGGAATAGCCCAGAAATATCTTGGGGTATTTACGCAACACGGTGAAATCCACGTATGGCAGCAACCTCACACCATCATCGCCCCCAATAGCTGTTATTATAGCTTTTATGGATGGATCAGCACAGGCTTCCATCCAATCTTCCGCACGTTTTTCGGGGTGTTCGTAAAGGTAACTGCTGCCTTTCAGCGCATGAGGCATGGCTACGACCTCCAATTCGAAAACCTCTTCCAAACGCTCTTTACCGAGATAGTATTTGTGTAAGAACTGTTTGTCACCGAGCATTCCGCTCGACAGGCTGATAATAGCGACTTTGTCGCCCTGATGCAATCTTTCTGGTTTTATCATCTTTTTCATTGCAATTTCATAATGTCTTTCATCTCCTCGAATCGCAATCTGCGATACATTGCACGTCCGGCATCGGAGGTTTCCAAATAGATTTTTCCGGCGTTTTGCCGTTTCGCCTGTTCCACCAGCCAACCGACGAGAGCCGTACCGATATGCAGGCGGCGATACGGCGGACGGATATAGATATTCATCAGGTAGGCACATCGTCCCGTTGGATTGTCCGGCGACGGCATTTCCTGTTGGAGACAAATACCGCCGCAACCTACCCGCTGTCCGTTATACCGGGCAAAACAAGCGATGTGTTCGCTACAGGACAAGGTATACCGATAGTATTCCCGGTTGGCTTGCTCCAATGCCAAGGTGTCGGCATCGGCAGGGATACCAAACACCTCGTGTAACACTTCCATGCGCCACGCCATCAATTCATCCAGTTCGGACAACGTGGCTTTCTCTATACTTATTCCGTTCATAGGCAACCGGATTTCATGACAACAGGCAATGCTCCTCCGTTTACCTTACCGTTAGGTGTAACGGGCATCGTTCCCATACGGACGAAAAATTCGGGAATCATGTAAGAAGGCAGGAATTTCTCCATTGTCCGCTTGACGGACGACATATTGAATGTATTTGCATCCTTCGGTACGACGTAAGCCGTCAGGTAGGACAGTCCACGGTCGTCCGTATGGGCGCAAACCACCCCTTTTTCCACCTCCCGGCAGTCGCACAGGATATTCTGTACCTCGAACGGTTCCACTCTTCGTCCGAGAATCATCACCTGCGTGTCTTTACGGTAAAGAAACAGCAGGTTGCCGTCAGGTTGCAGGATGCCCAAATCGCCGCTACGATACATCCGACGACCGTCCTCCAACGTAACGAATGCTTCATTTTCCCGCTTGCCTATGTATCCGCGTGATACGCCGTCGCCGAAGATGCAGATTTCACCGATTTTTCCTATCGGAACTCGAAGCATATGTTCATTGAGCAATTCGATGGCGACACCCGCGACAGCTTTCCCTATCGGATAAGTTCCGTCCGGTAACGCTTGGGTGCCGTTGCACCGGAAATAAGAGGTGCAGACAGTAGTTTCAGACGGCCCGTAAGTATTGTAAATCTCCACCTGCGGCAGCAAGCGGTCGATATAATTCTCCCGAAGTGCATCTCCGCCGCTGATAAGTAGACGAAGCGACGGGGGAATGCAATCCAGTTTGTTCATCTCCAGCAGCAGGTAGGGGAAACCGCTGATAATCGTTACTCCGTGTTTCTCGACAAACCGCATCAAACGGTGTACATCGCTTCGCACATCATCTGAAGGAATGGCAAGTGCCGCTCCCGACAGCAGGGAGGCAAAAACCTCTTCAACGAAGATGTCGAACGAGCAAACGGAATATTGCAACATCACATCTCCTTCAGTCGGGCGGAACTCATCGGCGAACGCCCGAACATAGTGGCATACATTCCGGTTTTCAACCACTACGCCTTTAGGGGTTCCCGTAGAACCGGAGGTATAGAGTACATAGGCCGCATCCTGCGGTTGCGCAATATTCGCTACAAAGGACGGCAGGACGGTCGGATTCATTCCCCGTTCGATGAATTGCAAGGGAAATCCCTGTAACTTTCCGGCATGTTCGGGTTCGGTCAACACGAAATCGACATCGCACTCGTGCATAATGAAGCGGATGCGCTCGATGGGAAACGACGGTTCGACCGGTACATACGCCGCACCGGATTTCAGTACGGCAAAAAGTGCGGCTATCATTTCCACGCTGTGGTTCATTACCACGCCCACAAACTTCGGACGCTTCGGGAAAGCGGCGGCAATAGTTGTTGCCAGCGCATCCAGTTCTCCGAAAATGAGGTGGCGGTGTTCATCGATGACCGCCAACGCTTCGGGCCGCTTCTCCACTTGTTTTTTCAGATAATCGTAAATGGTTTCCATATCGTTTTATTTTTTTATACTCTCACTTTCATCCGGCTGAAATCCTTGTCCATCGGACGGATAAACGACCAAGTGGAATGTACCACGTGCCACTCGCCGGATGCTTCTTTCTGAAACACCTCGATACAATTGTATTCGATTTCATTGAAATTGGTGCGTGCAAAGAGCTGATAGGTGAGGATGGCCGTATCCTGTCCGAATTGTACGCGGGGCGAGACGAACCGATATTCCTCGGCGTGAAGATTGCCTTCGAGGCGGTCGAGGAAACTCTCCATACTTGCAAACTCCTCCACACGTTGGGTGACAACGGCATCGAAATAGGTAAAACTCTGCTTTGACCACAGGTTCCGATAGCCGGACATATCCCCGTTGAAAAATTTGTCTAATGCGGATTTTTCCAATCCGATGATATGTTCCGCCAAGTGTTGCTCGTTCTCGTCTTTGTACCATTCAGGTACGATGTTGTTGTTCTGTTCCATAATCAATGAATTATAATTAGTGATTGTTATTCTTTCCCAATATTTTGTTCGTCTCAGTCTTAATGACCTCCTCATGGTGGAAATAAGCACTATAATTGACTCCGTTGGCGTCGCAGTAGGCACAGATGGTTCGGTCGTTGGCGATAAGTTCCGCGCTGTCGCCTTTGGAATAGATGCGTTCGTAAGTCGGATACAGATGCGGGTAGTGCTCCGCCACATAACGCATGATGACGGGTTTATAGCTGCCGCGCAGGTTCAGGTCCTCGAACCAGTATTCGCTGATGTAGCTGCGGCTCGCCTCGATAATGGCCTGCCAGTCGGTGATGCCGACGAAGATAGGCGACATAAAAAGAATGGTGTAAATGCCCTCGTCGTGAAACGTGCGCAACGTATCGAGCCGTTCTTGCACGGTGCTCCCCTTGTCCATGTCGCGGCGGAACTGCTCATCGAGCGTGTTTACCGACATGGCGACACTCAAGTGCTTCATGCGTTTAAGCAAATCTATATCGCGTAGGATCAGTTTGTTCTTGGTTGAAATTTGCAGATAGCAGTCGCTATCTACCAACTGCTCCAGAATGGAACGAGTAATGCCGTATTTGGCTTCGTATGGGTTGTAACAATCCGTAGCGGTACTCATGAAAACGTTTTTGCCCGCAATTTTTCGCAAGTCTATTTTCTTGCCGCAACGTTTCACATCAATAAACTCACCCCACGCCTCCGGGTGATTGGTGAAACGTTTCATGAATAACGCATAGCAATATTTACAGGCGTGCGGACATCCGACGTAAGGATTGATGGCATAACGGCCGATTTTGGATGCCGTCAGTAAATCTTTGGTTTGTTTCTCTGCAATGACCATTATACACTCGTTTTTGATTTCGAGTGTAAAGTTAAAGGGGCAGTGTGACCGTGTTATTGAACAAACAAAGGCGGAAATGTCACTTTTGCGGACTATTCCTTTTTTGTCTGTATTTCAATGGAGTGATGCCTGTCTGTTTGCGGAAGAAACGGACAAAGTAAGAAGTGGAATCAAAGTGCAGGCGTTCCGCAATTTCCGTTACTGTCAAGGTAGTATAAACCAATAATCGCTCGACCTCATCAAACAGTTTCTTATGTATGTAGAGTTTAGCGGTTGTGCCCAACGATTGTCGGACGAGCTTGTTCAGATAGTTGGGGGTAATGCAGAGTTTGGCGGCGTAATACTCCACGTCGTGCCGTTCTGTGTATTCTGTTGCGACTGCGCGGATGAAACCAGCGACGTAACGGTTGACGGGAATTTCATTCATTGGTTGTCCGCTCTCATCGTAACTTTCGGCACGGTTGAGCAACATGAGCGTCTCGTAAAGCATCGCCCGGAGGATATGCTGGTCTTTATTCCGGTTGTCATCGATTTCCGCTTTCATCAGCGAAAACAGATGGTGCAGCCGTTCCTGCAATGCTGCATCAGTTTGTAAAAAGGGCGACCTGCGATTAGGCTGCAAATAGGCAAAACGATCAAGAAAAAGGGAATCATTGAAAAATGAAAGCAGAAACGGCTCCTCGAAAATCAGCACCAATCCTTCGAGTTCCGGATCGGGTTGCCAACTCCATACCTCTCCGGGACGCGAACAGATAACATCGCCTGCCTGAACACTCCGCTTATGTCCGTTTACGGAAACTTCTTCTTGTCCATCGGTAATTAGAATAATGCAGTAAAAAGTTTCACGATGTACAGGAGCACGACGGATGCCCGCCTTGATATAATCAAGGTCGAGAACGTCAATCAGGAGTTCCGCTCCGTACTTGCGTTTATGAAACTTGTATAATTGTATCTGCTTCATTATAATCCGCTCTCGGTTGCAAAGATACCGAAAATCCTAAAATCCTGCTACATTTGCAATCGGAATCCTTCGAATCGGGCGTGTAATTCAGCGTATTGGAAGCCTCCCAAAACCTCTTTCGCCGTTTTGAAAAGAGTAACGGGATAGTAACGTAACTCCGGTTTCATTTGGCTTTTTGGCGGTTTCACTTGGCTTCATCCTCGCAGTCCGTTTTCCTCTAAAACCCTTATTTACAACCTTCTTGCGCTCATCTGCTCATTCTCTCATTTTTTATTCTTATCTTTGCTTCGAATTCATCTTACACTGACGAAATAAATGAATGAGACCATATTAAACGGCTTATTAAATCTATTTGCTATTTTTGCTTCCTCCGTGCGGATTGAAAGGGAGCAGGCAAGTCGTGCTGTTCATTCGTATCTGTCCAGTCACTTCGGGGTACGTTCCCATAAAGAATATATTGAACTTTACAATGCGTTGCGCGAGATGTACGACGATTCGCTCTTTGTGCTTGACAAAGAACAGATTGTCCGTAATATCTGCGAGCAGATGAAAGTGAAATTGCGTGCGGAAGAGCAGTTGCTTTTGCTGATCCGTTTTGTGGAGTTTGCCTATACGAACAGCGAAGAGGCGGAGAATCATCTGGAGCTGTTCCGCCTGGTTGCCGATATCTTTGCTATTCCGCAGAAGGAGTTCGACGATTCGCTTGCCTTCATTACGGGCAAGCCTTCTTCGTCTTTGCTGACCATCAGCGGGGAAGAAGAGGCGACCGGTAACCATATCGTGCGGAAAGGCATGGAAGGTTTTATCCGTGTCTTCTTTATCCGCCGCTTTGACAAGCAGATTTTCACTTATCACGGAAGCGGGCAAGTGTTCATGAACGATATTCCGCTTTCGCCGAATATGTTCTACGCCTGGCAGCACAGCAGTGTGTTGAAAGGACCGCTGTTCCTGCCTGTCTACTACAGTGACCTGCTGACCGTTTTCAATAAAAACGAGCGTAAGGAGGTAATCCATCTGGCCGGACGTGATATTGATTTTACTTTCAAGAATAGCCATAACGGACTGCATAATTTCTCTTTCAATCTTGAATCCGGACAACTTGTCGCCATTATGGGAGGAAGCGGTGTCGGAAAGTCTACGTTGTTGGGTATTATGAACGGGAATATCCGTCCCGATCAGGGAACGATTGCTGTGAACGGCCATCCGCTCGATTCGCCGGAAGCGCGTCAGTTGATCGGCTTCGTACCGCAGGACGATTTGCTGATCGAGGAACTGACCGTCTACCAGAATCTGTTGTACACGGCCCGACTCTGTTTTGCCCGTCTATCGGATAAAGAGATCGGAGAGCGCGTGGAGAAGGTATTGAAGGAGTTGGATCTGGAAGAGATAAAAGACCTGGAAGTAGGTTCCCCGATCCGTAAGACGATCAGCGGCGGGCAGCGGAAACGCCTGAACATCGCGCTCGAGCTGATACGCGAACCGGCTATCCTGTACCTCGATGAGCCGACTTCGGGCCTGTCATCGTCCGATTCCGAGAAAGTCATCATGCTGCTGAAAGAGCAGACACACCGGGGAAAGTTGGTGGTCGTGAATATCCATCAACCTTCATCTGAAATATATAAATTGTTCGACCGGCTATGGCTGTTGGACAGAGGCGGTTACCCGATTTATGACGGGAACCCGATCGAAGCTATTACCTATTTCAAGCAGGCGGCCAAATATACCGATCCCGATATCAGCGTATGTAGTGCCTGCGGAAATGTCAATCCCGAATTGATCTTGAATATCATCGATTCCAAGAAGATCGACGATTCGGGTAACCAGACGAATATCCGGAAATTCACACCGGAGGAATGGCACGAGGAATATCTGAACTCCCGTCCCGTCTTTCCGACGGTAAAGGAAGAGGCTTTGCCGGAAAACCAGCAAAAGAAGCCTTCTTGGTTCAAGCAGTTCCTGATCTTTCTGGAACGGAATATCCGTACGAAGCTGACGAACAAACCGTATCTGGCTATCACACTGTTGGAAGCCCCTCTGCTGGCCCTGATCGTTGCACTGCTGACCCGCTATATGGACGGGGATGAATATACGTTGCTTGCCAATAAGAATTTTGTATCCTATATCTTTATGTCGGTGATTGTCGTCACCTTTATGGGGCTTAGTATCAGTGCAGAGGAGATCATAAAAGACCGGACAATCCTGAAACGGGAACATTTCCTCCGGTTGAGCCGGAGCAGTTATCTGACATCCAAGATGGTTTATCTGCTGACCGTCTCCGGACTACAATCTTTATTGTTCATTTTGGTGGGGAATGCGATTATCGGAGTGGGAGGTGAGATGTTCCTGACGTGGTGGACTATTTTGTGGGCAACCTCTTTCCTGGCCAACCTGACGGGGCTGATCCTGTCTCAGACAATGAGTTCGGTGGTTGCCATTTATATTACGATCCCGCTTCTGCTGATCCCGCAGATTCTGCTTTGCGGCCTGGTTATCAAGTTTGACGACTTGAATACCCGTGCGGCGGATGAGAATATCGTGCCGTTGATCGGAGAGGTGATCCCTTCCCGTTGGGCTTTCGAGGCATTAATGGTCGAGCAGTTCCGGGATAATGCTTACAATCGCCCGTATTTCCCGATCGAAAAGGAAAAATATCTGGCCCAGTATTATGAAAACGTGCATTCTCCGGAAGTGCGTAGCCTGGCTGAACAGCTTGCCGGGAAGGATGATCCGGATAAGCGGAAAACTGTAGAGAATGAACTCGTCGTATTAAGCCGTGCCGCCCGCATCGCTCCCCGTGCGGCTAATGAGGACTATCTCTTTTACTTAGATAAGGTAGACGCCGCCCTGCATGAACGGGCTCATAACTTTACGGCTTATCTCGACCAGGTACAGCAGGAGCGGAGCCGGGAAAACGGAACCGAATGGTTGACGGAGTTGAAGAAAGCCCATCATAATACGGCAATCGAAGACCTGGTAATGGGGACGGGAAACCGTCATCTGTATAAGGAAACAAACCACCGTATTTACCCGCTGATCGGGACGGTTTATTTGGAACCGGATAACGCCTGGGGACGTGCCGCCTTCTACAGTCATGAGAAAAATTGGGCCGGATATCATATTTCTACTTATAAATTTAATTTATTGGTTATAGGTTTCTTTGCATTATTGGCGATTATCGCTATATTCGCAGAGTTTCCGGGACGTTTCCTGAAACGGGACGAATTTTGAGGTTCGAGAGTAATAAATTATTAAATTATACAATATGAAAAAGAGTGTATTAAGCATGCTCGCCGTAGCAGCATTAGTGTTTGGGATGACTTCCTGCAACGGAGCCAAAAAAACAAACGAGGAAGCCGAAAAGACTGAAGAAGCTGCTGTTATAGCAGGCAAGGCTCCGAAAGACCTGTTGACTGAAGAGTTGAAACAGGAGACAATTCAATTGTTGAAAGATATGCCGGATTCGGAGATCCCTTATCGTCTTTCTACCGGAGAAGTAAAAGTAAATGTCGGTGATGTTAAATACATGGTGCCGGTTAGCAAGGCTGCCGAATTGAGCACTCCGACGCAGAAAGCCCGTGCATTGGGTATGTATATGGCCGATTATAATGTTTTGAAGGCTGTTGGCCAGCCGACTGCTGAGGTAGAAGCCGTGATTGGTAAACTGGCTACCGACCTGAATGTCTCTTTCGTATTGGATATCCTGAAAGAACAGGCTCCGAAAGGCGCTACTAAAGAACAAATGCAGTCTTTCTTGAAAGAACAGGAAAACCAGATCATCGACAAGATGGCTGCTGAAAACAAGATAGACGCCGAAGTTGAAATGCTGGGTGCTGCTTCTGCTGAATATGCTTGCCTGGTTGCTAATCCGACATTGGTTGTGCAGGGTGATGCTACTTCAGCAGGTCTTTCCGCTAATATGGAGAAGCGTGTCAGCATGTTGGAAGAAGTGGTTGCTGATTTGGCTGCTTATTATCCTGATCTGAAACAGTTGGGTGAAACAATCTCTCCGCTGAAAGAAAAGGTTGCTACTATTCAGGAAGCCAGAGCTGCTAATGCAGAGATTATGGGCATCCGCGATGCGTTGCTGAAATAAGACTATACATTATATTAATAGAATAGCCCGGCTATCAAAAGAGAGCCGGGCTATTTTTATATTAAAACCATGATCTTTACAACTTCTCCTTTAGCTCATTATCCTTTATAGGCAATTGAAAGCAATGTAATATCATCCGATTGGATCGCGCCTACGACGAATTCGCCGACTGTTTCGGTTATCTTTTCTACAACCTCTTTCGGGTCTTTCCCTGCCAATGAGCGGCAATTCTCGAGCAGCCGTTGTTCGCTGTACTGTTCGTGCTTCGTGTTCATGGCCTCTGTCACCCCGTCGGTATAGAGGAACAGGTTATCGCCCGGCGAAAGCCGTAATTCCTTTTCATGGTAGCTGACATCGCCCATGGCTCCTAATACCAGATCATTTGTTGTTGGAACTTTAGACACGGAGCCGTCCTTTTTCATCAGGACGGGTGGGTTGTGTCCGGCGTTGCAATAAGTGACGATACCTGTCTGAATATTCAAGATACCGTAGAAGACAGTAACAAACATATCGTTCACACTTTCCTGGCAGAGTATGGCGTTGGAACGCTGCATACACATCGAGGCCGAGTTCTCCGTAAGGGCAATGGCCCGTATAACCGTCCGGCTGATCGCCATGAAGATAGCGGCCGGAACGCCTTTGCCCGATACGTCGGCAATGACAAAGCCCAAACGGTCCTGGCCGATGCGGAAGAAGTCGTAGAAATCGCCTCCCACATATTTGGCCGCATTCATATAGGCATACAGGTCGAATGATTTCAGCTCCGGGAACGGAGGAAATGTCTTGGGCAGGATCGTCTGCTGGATTTCCTGGGCGACATGGAGGTCGTTCTGGATGGATTCCAACTGTGTGTGTTCCTGTTGAGCCTGCTTGATGAAGGCGATCTGCTCGGCCGCCTTTTCGATTGTCCGTTCGAGGTCTTCCAGGTTGATCGGCTTCGTGGTGAAGTCGAACGCTCCCTGGTTCATCGCACTACGGATATTTTCCATATCGCCGTAAGCCGATACCATAATACATTTGAGAGCCGGATTACGCATCTCGTTGATCTTCGTGAGCAGCGTAAGCCCGTCCATCTCCGGCATGTTGATGTCACTCAGGATCACATCGAAGTCCGGTGTGGCAAGCAACATCTGGAGCGCTTCCAGTCCGTTGTGGGCGAAATGGAATTCATATTCGCCTTTCTTTATCTTGCGACGGAAATATTGGGTAAGCAGTATTTCCAGGTCCAACTCGTCGTCTACACTTAATATTTTTATAGCCATAGCAGCGTTGTTTCTCGGATTATTGAATCGGAATCGTGATGGTGAAACGGGTAAACTTGCCCGGCTCAGATTCCATCTCGATCGTTCCGTTATGTTTTTGTTCGATGATTGATTTGGTGATGGAGAGGCCGAGCCCGGTTCCTTCGCCTACCGGTTTGGTGGTGAAGAACGGGGTATAGAGTTTCTCTTTCACCTCTTTGGTAATGCCGGAACCGTTGTCTTCGATCATGAGGCGTACCTGGTTGCCCTCTTTTTTCAAGCTGACCTGGATTGTCGGGCTGTAAGGACTTTCGGTGACGCCTTTTGATTTGCTGAATACGGCATAGCAGGCATTGTTCATCAGGTTGAGGACGGCACGGCTGAAATCCTGCGGGATCACTTTAACCAACGGAAGTGTTTCGTCATATTCCTCTTTGATGGCGACGTTGAAACTCTTGTTGTTGGCACGGACGGCATGGTAGGATAGCCATACATATTCTTTTGTCAACTGGCAGAGGTCGGTCGGGATGTATTCGTCGTCCTTCCCACGGGAATAGAGCAGGATGCCCTTGACGATGTTCGAAGCCCGGTTCCCGTTTTCTTCGATCTTGCCCATGTTCTCTTTCAGGTCGTCCATAAATTCATGGATCTCTTCGCTCGCATCTTCCGGAAGTTCCAGTTCGCTCAGAATATCCTCCATGTCCAGCAACAACTTGCGCGATACTTTGCTGAAGTTGATCACAAAGTTGAGCGGGTTCTGTATCTCATGTGCGATACCGGCGCTCAACAGTCCGAGTGATGCCATCTTTTCCTGCTGGCTGATCTGTTTTCTCAGACGTTCTAACTCATTTCTACTGTTATCATCCATTGTCGTTGCTCTTTTGGTAGATAGGAATCGTAATCATAAATTCGGTAAAGTTATCCTTCTCGCTCTTCACAATGATAGAGCCCTGATGGTTCAGGATCACTTCCCGGCAGAGGTATAAGCCGACACCGGCCGCTTCGGCGGTGGGCTTCGTGGTAAAGAACGGCTCGAATATCCGGGCTTTGATGCTGTCTTCGATACCGATACCGTTGTCGCGGATAGAGAGGAAAACCGTTCCGTTCATCCGTTTTTCCACCTGGATGGTGATGAGTGGGGAGAATTCCTGTTTCTGCAACTTCTTCAGCAATGCATATACGCTGTTCTTGAGCAGGCTGAGCATTACCTTATTCATCTGTTCGATGTTGATCTCCGCCATGGCCGGTTCTTCCGGACACAGAAGCTCGATCTCTATCTTATTCTTTTCAATGTCTTCCTTGAATAGCTTGTTGATCACGTCTATATTCACCTTGCAAAGGTTTCCGATGTCGGTGGAAGTGACGTCGCCATGACGGTCTTTCAGCAGTTCTTCCATAGCCTTGACGATCCGGACGGTGTTGCAACCGTGCTCGTTTATCTTCTGGAGGTTGCTGTTGATCATGTCGAGAATTTCGATGGTGTCGTCATAATTCTCTTTAGACATGGTATCCTTTTCGTCCGTGATATTCGACTTCAGGTCCTTGATCAGGTCGGCAGAAAGTCCGGCAAAGTTATTGATGTAGTTGATCGGGTTCAGGATACGGTCGACCAGACCTTTCGTCAGTTGTCCGACCGTCGCTAATTTCTCTTTGCGAACCAGCTCGTCTTGCGCCTTAGCTAAGGCATCGAGAGCGTCGGACAGTTTTTTGGATTCTTTCAGCACTTGGTCGCGCTGGATGCGGAGCTCGATAGTCCGTTCTTCCACGACTTTTGCAAGATATTCCTTTTGTTTCAGTTTTTTGCGCAGTTTCCCTTTGTAGATATACAGGATGAACTGGGCAACAATCAAGGTGGCGATCCATCCTCCCCAGTCGTAATACATCGACAGGATAATCAGTATCCAGTCGACTAATACGAGCTTCTCTACGATTTGCAGCCTCACTTTGAGCGACGCTATTTCCTTAATGTCGAAATCTGCCATATCAATGTATGTCTTTTGTCATTGTAAGTATATTCCTTCCTGCTGAACGACTGTAGGTGACCTCTGTCATCAGTTGTTTGACCAGATAGATTCCGAGTCCGCCTATCGGGCGCTCTTCCAGCGAAAGTGTCAGATCCGGTTCCTGCCTTTCCAGCGGGTTGAAGTCCGTACCGGTATCTGTTATGACGATTGTCAGCCGTTTGTTTTCGTAGCTCATATCGATGCGGATATCCTGATCCTTCTTATCTGGATAGGCATACTGGATGACGTTGGTTACAGCTTCTTCAAGTGCCAGTTTGATCTGCATCGACTGTAGTTCTTCCAGTCCGTAAGCAGCAGTTTGCTGATCCAGAAACGCGTATAGACGGGTTAACTGCTCCAGTTCGTTCTTTATAATTAGCGTGTTTGTCATCTGCCGGGATAGGAACGCTTGTTATTCGATAGTGAGAATGGACGAGAATCCGGTGATGTTCAGTATATCCATGATGTCTTTCTGGATATTCTTTAGCCGGAAAGTTCCCCCTTTGGCTTTCATCCCTTTTTGCAGCGTGAGGAGCAGGCGAAGGCCGGCACTGCTGATGTAGGTCAGTTCAGCTCCGTTGAGAACGACTGCCTCTGCCTCTCCGTTCAAGATAGGGGCGATCTCTTTTTCAAGGTCGACGGAGGTCAATGTATCCAATTCGCCGGAAAGACTGATGACTGTTTCTTTCCCGTTGTCTATTGTTATCTTCATATTCTTTTTATTCTTAATTTACTGTCCAAGCAAAAGTAAAGATAATCCTTTATGTGACCAAGTTATTTGCGACGATTTATATCCTTCATCCGAATATTTCGTTTATCTTTTCCTTACTCTTCCTATCCACCGTCCAATCTCGCCGATCCAGAGAACCAGTGAAGTCGAACCGATGATGATTCCCCAGTCTTTTAAGGACAACGGGATAACGCTGAACATTTCGCCTCCGAAAGTAACAATCAGGTATTGTCCGACGATGATGAGCAGCGCAACTAATAGGAAGCTCTTGCTCTCTTTCAGGTTGGCAAATGCCGAACGCCCTTCCATAAATGCTTTTGCGTTGAACATATTCCAGAATTGAAGCATCACGAAGAAACTGAAGAACCAGGACAGGTCGTGCGGCGTCAGGCCGTCTTGTGCGTGGAAATAAAGCAGAATCCCCATCAATACGATGACGAATGCCAGTCCGACGCCGAATATATTATAGGCCATCGGGCGGGTGATGATAAAGTCGCCATTCTTTCCGCTCCGGCGAGGTTTGTCTTTCATGACCCGTTCGTTAGGCGGCAATGATGCCAGTGCGCCGGCGGCAAATGTATCCATGATCAGGTTCACCCAAAGCATTTGTGTGATGGTAAGCGGCGATTCGGTTCCCAACAGCGAGCCCAACAGCACGATCAGGCAGGCTGCCACATTGATGGTCAACTGGAACAGCAGGAACTTCTGGATATTCCGGTATAAAGAACGTCCCCACATCACCGCACGGGTGATACTGCTGAACGAGTTGTCTATGATGGTGATGTCGCTTGCTTCTTTTGCGACAGAGGTCCCGTCTCCCATCGACAAGCCCACTTGCGCCGCTTTCAGGGCGGGAGCGTCGTTGGTCCCGTCTCCGGTTACGGCGACTACGGCCCCTTTCTGTTGCAGCAATTGCACGAGGCGCTGTTTGTCGGTAGGGCGGGCACGGCACATGATTTTCAGGTCGAGTACGCGATCCAATGCCTCTTCATCCGTCAAGGCTTCGAAGCCCGGTCCGGTGATCCAGTTACGTTCCGTATCTTCAGGCTTCCAGGTGCCGATCTGGCGGCCGATCTCTTTAGCCGTTCCCGGTGTGTCGCCGGTCACGATCTTAATGTCAATGCCTGCATCCAGACAGCTTTGGACGGCTGCCGGCACATCGGCGCGTACGGGGTCCGAGATGGCGACGATTCCTAAATAGGTGAGGTCTGTGTTATGCAACCGGCCGTCGGCGAAGAACGCCGCGTCTTGTCCATCTTCAAGTATCTGGTAAGCAAATCCCAACGTACGCATCGCCTGGTTCTGGTAGTCCAGCAATTGCTGTTCGATACCGGCCCGGCAAGCTTCGACCGTTTTATAGGTTCCGTCGATTGCTACCCGGTTGCTGTTAGCCAGCACGATCTCAGGTGCGCCTTTGACATACAACACCCGCTTGCCTAATAAAGGCGATTGTACGACTGTTGCCATATATTTCCGTTCGGTGGAAAAGGTCAACTGGTCCAGCACCCGTGCGTTTTCCCTTATTTCCAGGTAGTTCTGGTGCTGGCCGTTCAGCCATAACAGCAGGGCTGCTTCGGTCGGATTCCCCAATGTCTTGATCTTCTCGTCCGAGAAGTCGAGGTAGGCGGTCGAGTTGACCGATATACCTTCCTTAATCAGATTGCTTAGTTCGTCGTCCCCTAACTTCTGGTCTTTCAGGTTATAGAAGTTCGTTTGGTAGACCTGCATCTGGTTCTGGGTAAGCGTTCCCGTCTTATCCGTGCAGATAACGGTCGTCGCCCCCATTGTTTCGCAAGCATGCATCTTGCGGACCAGGTTGTTTGTTTTCAGCATACGGTTCATGCTGAGCGCCAGGCTGAGCGTCACACTCATCGGTAGCCCTTCCGGTACAGATACGACGATCAACGTAACCGCTACCATGAATATGTTCAGGATATGGGCGATCAGATCCATGACCGGCATTCCGGACGAAGCCAGCAACAGCTTTGTCAGCAACGCTATAAATGTGATGGCAGCAATCGTATAGCCCGCCTTGCTGATCACTTTCGCCAGTCCGGCCAGCTGGATCTGCAACGGCGTGTCGATATTGTTTTCTATCTGCGAGCCCTCATATACTTTTCCGTATCCGGTTTCATCACCAACTTTTTCAACCTTCATAACGCCGTGTCCGTCTACGACAGTCGTTCCGCGCATGACCACGTTGGAAGGGTAGGTCGCTTCTTCGTCGAAGTCCGCCTCGTTAGTCGTCTTACTGATAACCGGTTCACCGGTCAGTGTCGATTCGTTAATCTGCAGGGAGATCGCTTCCAGCAGATGTCCGTCGGCCGGCACCTCTTCGCCTGTTTCCAGCACGACGATATCGCCGACAACCACCTCTTTGCGTGGAACCTGGCAGATATTCCCTTCGCGAATCACCTTCACCAATATATCGTCGTTGACCGTATTCAACACGTCAAAAGCCTTGTTCGCCTTCACTTCAAAAAAGAAACCGACGCAAGAGGCCAACATGATGGCAAAGAAAATGCCGATCGGTTCGAGGAATGCCGTAAAGCCTTTCGCTTCCGGTCCCCAACAGTGAACGCCTGCGATAATCATGGACAGCAACCACGCTACCAGCAGAATCTTTATAATCGGGTCGTTAAACTTTTCGATGAATTGGCTCCACAAGGAGGCTTTCTCCGGCGGAGTAAGGATGTTTTCGCCGTAAAGGCGCCTGTTTTCTTCTACTTCTTGTTTGGTTAATCCTTGGTACTGATTTTTTTTCTCCATAAATTTATTAATCTGTTTCAGTAAATTGAAGGAGCAAATAAAGCAAAGTTAAGGGACATATACAAATACAAGGTGTTAATGTTTGCGACAAAACAAAAAGGGAAACTCTTCGGAGTGGGATAATCCATATCTCGTATGTAAGAATATTTGAATCAAAAGAGCAGGCTTCGTAGGGGCAGTTCGCGAACCGCCCCTACGAGGTCTGTCTATTTCAAAACTGCTAAATTGTGAGCTCTTCCGTTTTTCTGTATCATAGTGGTGGTTTGGGTAAATCATAGTTATGATACGCCAAAACCATACTGATGACTATAACCTCAGATCAGCCTTATATAGTAGGTTCACATTTGCAGAATAACGAACTTCCCTTACTTTTTAGAAAAGGCTCCATGCGACCGTCAGCCCTGCCATGACGATGGCGACCATGCTCATTAACTTGATCAGGATGTTGAGGCTGGGGCCGGAAGTGTCTTTGAACGGGTCGCCGACTGTGTCGCCTACGACCGTTGCGTGATGTGCGTCGCTGCCTTTACCGCCGTGGTTGCCTTCTTCCACATGTTTCTTGGCATTGTCCCAGGCACCACCGGCATTTGCCATAAATATGGCCAGTACGAAACCGGTGCTCAATCCGCCGATCAGCAGTCCGACCACACCGGTAACACCGAAGATCAGTCCGGTAATGATCGGGGCAATGATAGCCAGCAGGGAAGGGACAACCATCTCTTTTTGTGCACCTTTGGTCGAAATGGCAACGCAGCGGGCATAATCCGGCTCCGCTTTCCCGGTCAGTATACCTGGTATTTCCCGGAATTGGCGGCGTACTTCTTCCACCATGTGTCCGGCGGCACGTCCGACGGCGTTCATCGTGAGCCCACAGAACATGAATGCCATCATGGAACCTAAGAACATGCCGGCCAGCACCTTCGGATTCATCAGCGTTACGTCATAGTAGACCATAAAATCGGAGAAGGAGGCTTTTGATACCTCGATGGCTCTGCCGTCAGCGAATTGCAGGACTGTTTCGCCTAACCGGAGTAATCCTATTTTTATCTCTTCCACGTAGGAGGCCAACAAAGCCAAGCCTGTCAGGGCGGCCGAACCGATGGCGAACCCTTTGCCCGTTGCGGCTGTGGTGTTGCCCAACGAGTCGAGGGCATCCGTACGTTTGCGGACTTCTTTACCCAAACCGGACATTTCCGCATTACCTCCGGCATTGTCGGCGATAGGTCCGTAGGCATCCGTCGCTAACGTGATACCTAATGTCGAAAGCATGCCTACTGCTGCAATGCCGATGCCGTAGAGCCCCATTCCGATATTGTTGAAATCGAATCCGGATGCGAACAGGAAAGAACAGATAATACCGATAACTACGGCCAGGACCGGAATAGCGGTCGACAGCATACCCAGCCCGAGTCCCGAGATAATGACGGTTGCCGGACCGGTCAGCCCGGCTTCGGAAACCCGTTGGGTGGGTTTATAGGACTGGGATGTATAGTATTCGGTCGATTGCCCGATCACGACGCCGACCAGTAGCCCGACAATAACCGAACAACTGATCCAGAACCAGTTATCCAATTTCAATAGATAAAGGATGCCGAAAGTAGAAATGGCTATAAGTACGGAACTGAGGTTCGTGCCGATCGCCAATGCTTTCAATAGCTGACGGATGTTCGCGTTCTCATTCGTGCGGACGGCAAAGATTCCGATGATCGACAGCACGATCCCGACGGCTGCGATCAACATCGGCGCCACAACTGCTTTGTATTGCATCTCCACATTTCCGGAAGCGACAAAAGCCGCAGCCCCCAAGGCGGCGGTAGCCAGGATGGAACCGCAATAGGATTCATAGAGGTCAGCGCCCATACCGGCGACGTCTCCCACGTTATCACCCACGTTGTCGGCGATAGTCGCCGGGTTACGCGGGTCGTCTTCCGGAATGCCGGCTTCCACTTTCCCGACCAGGTCGGCACCGACATCGGCCGCTTTCGTATAAATACCGCCGCCTACACGGGCAAAAAGCGCTTGTGTGGAAGCTCCCATTCCGAAGGTAAGCATAGTGGTTGTGATGATTGTCAGTTTATGTGTGGCATCCATGGCGTCTGCCGGGATGCAAATATTTAATAGTATATACCAGAAGGAAATATCCAGCAGGCCGAGTCCTACGACTACCAGTCCCATTACAGCGCCACTTCGGAAAGCAACCTGCAGGCCGCTGTTCAACGAAGAACGGGCTGCATTGGCGGTACGGGCAGAGGCATAGGTTGCTGTTTTCATACCCAGGAATCCGGCCAGTCCGGAAAAGAATCCTCCGGTGAGGAAAGCAATGGGTACCCATTCATTCTGTACCCCGAATCCATACGCCATGATGGAGAATAAAACCACCAGGGCGAGAAATACCGAAGCAACAACCTTGTATTGTTGTTTCAGGTACGACATAGCTCCTTTGCGTACGTGTAGAGCTATCTTTGCCATTAACTCTGTCCCTTCACTCTCTTTCATCATCTGCCTGAAGAAAAAGCAGGCAAATACCAGAGCAAGTATAGATGCTACCGGTATGATCCAAAAAATAGGTGTAATCATAGCAATGAGATTTAAAATTAATATGGATTTAATCGTTTTGACACTTAGTGTCTTACGATGCTTTGTTGTCTTTCGGTAAATATAACGAAAATAAAGAAGCAGAGAAACTTTTTCGGAAATAATAATGTTTCATTCTAAAAAAAACAGCATATTTGCCACTGAATAAAAATAAAAACGCAAATGACGGAAGAAACGAACCATAAGACTTGTAAATTGGGCTTGGCTCTGAGTGGCGGAGGTGCGAAAGGCTTTGCTCATATCGGGGTCTTTAAATTACTTGAAGAGTGCGGCCTGAAACCGGATATCATTGCCGGAACAAGTGTCGGTTCGTTAATGGGAGTTCTGTTTGCCGACGGCTATACAGCCGATGAGATAAAAGAACTGTTTTCCGGACGTGAGTTTTCGGAGTTCGCCCAGTTGCAGATCCCGAAATCGGGCTTGTTCGACAGTAAGCGGTTCCGCCATTTCCTCCGGCGTCATTTGAGAGCTAAAACGTTTGAAGAACTGAAAATACCATTGGTTGTGATGGCTACCGATCTCGATAACGGAGAAAGCCATGAGTTCCGGAGCGGTCCCCTCGTCGAGGCGGTGACTGCTTCCTGTAGTATTCCGATTATCTTCAGTCCGGTTGTGATAAACGGAGTGCATTACGTCGACGGAGGTCTTTTCCATAATTTCCCGGTTTCCATTATACGTGAGGAATGTGAGCGCATCATCGGTGTGAACGTCAGTCCGCTTATACCCCAAAAATACAAGCAGACGCTCTACCATATTGCCGAACGCTCTTATCATTATATGTTCCGGGCCAATACGCTGGAAGACCGTGAAATGTGTGATGTGCTGATTGAAGCCGAAGAATTCGGCATGTATAAGACGTTTGATCTTGAGAATGTGGAGCTGATCGCCAATATCGGATATGCGGCGGCTGTCCGGGCTTTCGAGATCGTAATAAAGGAAAATAAGTATGAAACCTTGGTAAACGCAATTATGGCGAGACGAAACAACAATGCTCTGATGCCGTAGACGGTTTCTGTGTTTACCAAAATAAACTAAGTAGACAAATAGCGCGATGAAACAGACGAATAAGATAGTCATATATCAGGTCTTTCCACGTTGGTTTGGAAATCTGAAATCATCTTTGGTGAAGAATGGCAGTAAGGTCGAAAACGGAGTTGGAAAGTTTTCCGACTTTACGCCTCTTGCTTTATCTAAAATAAAGGAATTGGGCACTACCCATGTGTGGTATACCGGAGTTATCGAACATGCGACGAAGACCGATTATACGGCTTATCAGATCCGAAGGGATCATTCGGCGGTTGTAAAGGGTAATGCCGGTTCGCCTTATGCGATCAAAGACTATTATGACGTCGATCCCGACTTGGCCGGCCAGGTGCCTGACCGGATGAATGAGTTTGAGGCATTGGTCAAGAGAACGCATGATGCCGGCCTGAAAGTGATCCTCGACTTTGTTCCCAACCACGTAGCCCGCCAATATCATTCGGATGCCAAGATGGCGTATGTGGAAGATCTGGGGCAGAAAGACAATACATCGAAAGCATTCGATCCGAACAATAACTTTTACTATATACCGGGACAACCCCTGTCGTTGCCGTTCGGGGCGCAGCAGGAAGATTTCGAATACAGTGAATTTCCGGCGAAGGTTACAGGCAACGACCGTTTTGATGCTTGTCCGGGGCGGAATGACTGGTACGAGACGGTCAAGTTGAATTATGGCGTGGATTACCTGAACGGCCGAACTCCGCACTTTGATCCGGTACCCAATACCTGGATAAAGATGCTCGATATCCTGCTTTTCTGGGCCGGAATAGGCGTGGACGGTTTCCGTTGCGATATGGCGGAAATGGTTCCGGTGGAGTTCTGGAACTGGGTGATTCCGAGGGTGAAGCAAGCGCATGACGTCTGCTTCATCGCCGAAGTTTACAATCCGGCGGAATACCGCAATTATATTCAGAACGGGCATTTTGATTACCTCTATGACAAGGTCGGGCTGTATGATACGGTACGGGCTGTCATGTGCAACCAGGCTCCGGCGAGTAATATTTCCGCTTGCTGGCAATCGCTTGAAGGAATCCAGCAGAATATGCTGAATTTTCTTGAGAATCACGACGAACAGCGTATCGCCTCTTATTTCTTTGCCGGCGATCCGCGTCCGGGTATTCCGGGAATGATCGTGTCGGCCATGATGAATACCAATCCTGTGATGATCTATAGCGGTCAGGAATTGGGAGAGCCGGGTATGGATGACGAAGGATTTAGCGGGCGTGACGGACGTACGACTATCTTTGATTACTGGAGCGTTGCCAGCCTGCGTAACTGGATCAATGAGGGCACTTTCGACGGAGGAAAATTGACTGCCGAACAACGCCAGCTGCGTGAAACCTATGCGAAGATTTTAAATATTGCCAAATCGGAGCCGGCTATCACATCAGGTGTTTTCTACGACCTGATGTATGCCAACCTGAGCAATCCGTATTTTAACCCGCATCGCCAGTTTGTCTTTATGCGTAAGTACCGGAATGAAGTCCTGCTGGTAGTTGTCAACTTTGACAAGGCGGAGCAGACGGTACGTGTCCAGATTCCGAACGGGGCTTTTAAGGCTCTCGACTTTGAAGATAACAAGGCCGCAGTCCTGACCGATTTGATGACGGGAGAAAGCACTGTCAGTACACTGACGGCTGCATGGCCTTACCAGGTGGTTCTGCCTGCCTATTCCGGTCGTTTACTGAAGTTTACATATTGAATTATAAGTTGTGGATTATGAATTATGAATAGGCTCCGGGCGTATCGTTTGGAAATAACTCATAATTCATAATTCATAATTCATAACTCTTTTGTACCTTTGCACCCACAATTCAAATCTATTTACTTAAGATAAATATTCGGAATAATGAGTGCACAAACTCCTTTCTTGGTGTTTTCGGGAACCAACTCCCGGTATCTTGCAGAGAAAATTTGCAAAAGTCTTGGTTGTCCGCTGGGACAGATGAACATTCAACATTTTGCCGATGGAGAGTTCTCCGTTTCTTACGAAGAGTCTATTCGTGGCCGTGATGTTTTCCTGGTACAATCAACGTTTCCTAACTCGGATAATCTGATGGAGCTTCTCCTGATGATTGATGCGGCTAAACGTGCTTCTGCACATTCTATCATCGCTGTAATTCCTTATTTCGGTTGGGCCCGTCAGGACAGAAAGGACAAACCGCGTGTATCTATCGGTGCGAAACTGATTGCCGATATGTTGAGTACAGCCGGTATCAACCGTTTGATCACAATGGACTTGCATGCCGACCAGATTCAGGGATTCTTCAATGTCCCGGTGGATCACCTGTATGCTTCTTCCGTATTCCTGGATTATATTAAAACATCTTTGCCGATGGATAACCTGTGTATCGCTACACCGGATGTCGGCGGAACGAAACGTGCAAGCAGCTACTCTAAGTATCTCGGTTTACCGATGGTTATCTGCCACAAATCCCGTTTGCGTGCCAATGAAGTAGCAGAAATGCGTATCATCGGTGACGTGGAAGGGCTGGACGTTCTTCTGATTGACGATATGGTAGACACAGCCGGTACGATTACGAAGGCAGCTAACCTGATGATGGAAAACGGAGCGAAGTCCGTACGCGCTATCGCCAGCCACGCTGTTATGTCTGACCCGGCTTCCACACGTGTGGACGAGTCCGCTTTGACTGAAATGATCTTTACCGATTCTATCCCTTATGCAAAGAAATGCGAAAAGGTAAAAGTACTTTCGATTGCCGATATGTTTGCCGAAGCGATCCGTCGCGTATGCAGCGGTGAGTCTATCAGCTCTTTATATGCTATTTAATTAGTTTCAATATTAATAAAAAAGGCTGCAATCTTAGGATGGGCAGCCTTTTTTATTTCCATATAATTGTTAACTTTGTGTGCATGAAGAGTGGCGATAGCCTTCTTACTTAATTCTTTAGACCATGAAGAAACACTGTTATCTCTTGAATTGCCTCTTTTTGTTGACCTGTACATTCTGTTATGGGCAACAAGACTCTATTGTCCCTTTCGAAGATGCTTACAAACGTATCTACAATGTAACGAAAGTCACGGATGGTAAACCTGTGATAGACGGAAAACTGGACGAGCCTTTCTGGACGGAGCAGGGCGAATGGTCCGACCGTTTTGTGCAGATCATCCCTTATGAGCGCGAGATATCACCTTCTCCTACGCGGGTAAAGCTCTTTTATGACGATAAATATATATATGTAGGCGTGTATTGTAAAGATGTTGTTCCCGAAAAGATGAACCGTTTCATCGGGAACCGGGACGATAACAGTATGGGCGACCTGATCAGTGTGGCTTTCGATACATACCATGACTACAGGGCCGCCCCGGAGTTTAATATTAACCTGGGCGGGAATAAAACCGACCTGATCGTGACGGATAAGCTGAATGTGAACCGGAGCTGGAACGCTGTCTGGGAAGGAAGGACACACATAAACCTGCCGGATTCGAGCTGGACGGCGGAGTTGCGTATCCCGTTCAGCCAGCTTCGCTACAACCAGGCGTCTGCAGACGGTATCTGGGGACTGCACGTACGCCGTATTATCCGGCGGAACAATGAAGTGCAGAACTGGAGCAT
The DNA here is from genome assembly GCA_900552465.1 of uncultured Parabacteroides sp. Taxonomy (GTDB): domain Bacteria; phylum Bacteroidota; class Bacteroidia; order Bacteroidales; family Tannerellaceae; genus Parabacteroides. The sequence goes on from URZO01000049.1 coordinate 27,241, forward strand.
GATCCCGCTGAAGAATAACGGGCATGTGTTCTCTTTCGGGGAAATGCACGGCATGACCGAACTGCCGAAACCGCGCGGGATAGAGTTCCTGCCATACGTGATGGGTAAGTACCGGAGCGAGCCGAAGATTCCCGGAAGCCCTTACCAGAAGGGGCATAGCTGGGGCGGGAATGTGGGATTGGACGCTAAATTCGCCTTGTCCGATTTTACGCTGGATATGACGATCAACCCCGATTACGGACAGGTGGAACTGGACCCCTCTGTTATGAACCTGACGGCCTACGAAACGTTTTACGACGAGAAACGTCCTTTCTTTCTGGAAGGAAAGCATATCCTGGATTTTGCCAACGGTAGCGACATGATGTTTTACACGCGCCGTATCGGTGCCGCTCCTTCCTATTCGCCTCCAGGCATCGATAACATCAATAGCTTCGCCAGCCGGAAAGAAAATATCCCCATTATCGGCGCCTTGAAACTGACGGGGACGAACCGGAAAGGCGTAACGATCGGGGTTGTACAGAGCCTGACGGCACAATCGTCATCGAAGGTGACGTTTAACGGGATGGAAGACAAAGTGGTCGTTGAACCTTTAACCAACTATACCGTTGCCCGCGTACAGAAAAACTGGGAAGGTAATACACTCTTGGGAGGAATGATCACATCGGTAAACCGTGCCCTGGACGAACCGTATCTGAAAGACTTCATGGTGCGTAATGCGTTCACGGCGGGAATTGATTTCACGCAGTATTTCAAGAACCGGTTATACTATATCGAAGCCAAAGCGATGATGAGTTCTCTGGGGGGAAGTAAAGAGGCAATCCGTGCGTTGCAACAAAATGCCGTACATTATTACCAGCGCTCGTCTTCCGCCGATTATCTGGGTGTTGATCCGGAACGGCGTTCGCTGAGCGGAACGGGCGGTTATCTGAAATTAGGACGGAAAGGGAATGCCAAATGGGCTTTTTCCGAGACTTTCAGTTGGTCGTCTCCGGGCTTCGACCTAAATGATATCGGTTATCTGAAACAAACCGATAATTTGTCTAACGAGACGGAGATTGCTTACCGGCAGACAGATACCTGGAAGAAGTTCCGCTATAATGCTTTCACCCTGACACAGCGGAACCAGTGGAATTACGGCGGGACGCCTTTCTATAACCATGTGGCTTTGAAATGGCAGACGATGACGATGAGCCGCTATGAATTGACTGTATCTGAAACCTTCTGCTGGAACAATCTGGACAGCCGCCTGCTTCGGGGAGGACCGGACGTACGGTTCGACCCTTATTTCCTTACCTCCGTCAAATTTAATACGGATAAGGCAAAACGGGTGAGGCTGACATTACAGTATGAAGGGAATCACAATCTGGACGGTTATAACCGCTTCAACACTTTTATGCCGGAGCTTACATTCCGGTTGGGTAACCATGTTTATTTGTCCGGACAGTTGAATTATACCTGGAATACCGACAATATGCAGTTTGTGCAGGCTACGCCCGAAAGCAGCACTGCGTCTTATGTAACAGCTCACATGGATCAGAAGACGTATGGGCTGACGATGAATCTGCAGGTAAACGTAACGCCTGACATTTCGGTTCAGTTCTACGGCTCGCCTTTTACTTCCACGGCTAAATTCAAGGATTTCAAGTCGATGACGAATACGACCTCCCATACATACGAAGAGCGTTTCCGTTCGATGTCGGATGAAGAAGTGTCTGATCTGAAGGTTAAACCGGATTTCAGCTTTAACGAGTTCCGTTCCAATCTGGTAGCTCGTTGGGAATATCTGCCCGGTTCGACCTTGTATTTTGTCTGGGAACACAGAATGTCGAACCGCGACAGTAAATACCTCTCCGGTTGGGGAAATAACCTGGACCGTATGTTCGGCCTTCCTGCAACGAATACGTTTATGATTAAGATGAACTATTGGTTTAATCTATAGTCTAAAATAGATCGGAATGTGTTCCGGTATAATAATCGACATCCGCTTATTTTTCTTCGTCGATAATCATGCCGCTGCCCAGGCAAAGGCGGTGGTCCTTGTCATATACTACACCATATTGTCCGGGAGCGATTCCTTGTATCTTGTTGTCCGATTCGATGCGGTACAGGTCACCGATACGGCGGATGCGGCCGGGCGTGAAGTCCGGCGTGTGGCGGATCTTGAACGTGATCTCTTTCTCGTCCGTAAAGTCTCCCCACGGGTCTTCGGTGATAAAGTCGAAGCCATGCATATTGATTATTTTGCCGTACTGCGTTTCCGGATCGTAACCGTTGGAGACGTAGATGATATTCCGCTTGATGTCCTTTTTGATCACAAACCAGGGACCGCCGCTCAGACCCAGCCCTTTGCGCTGTCCGATGGTGTGGAACCAATAGCCGTTGTGCTTGCCAAGCACCTTGCCTGTTTCCAGTTCCACGATCTTCCCGGTACGCTTGCCTAAATAGCGCTCGATGAAATCATTGTAATTGATCTTACCTAAGAAACAGATACCTTGGCTGTCTTTCCGCTTGGCGCTCGGCAACTTCTGCTGCTCGGCGATGGCACGGACTTCGCTTTTCATCAGGTGCCCTATCGGGAACATCAGTTTTTGTATCTGTAGACGGGTGATCTGGCCGAGGAAATCGGTCTGGTCCTTCACCGGGTCTTTGGCGGTGGAGAGCCATACTTTACCGTCGATCTCGGTCGTCGTGGCGTAGTGGCCCGTCGCTATCTTGTCGAAATCTTTTCCCCATTTGTCTTCGAAGCAGCCGAACTTGATGAATTTGTTGCACATCATATCCGGGTTGGGGGTGAGTCCGCGTTTAACGGAGTCGATGGTGTAGCTCACCACGCGCTCCCAGTATTCATCGTGCAAAGAGACGATCTCAAACCGGCATCCGTACTTCTTGGCTATATAAGAGGTGATCTCGATATCTTCTTCTGCGGGGCAGTCTATATATCCGTCTTTGTCTTCCATTCCGATGCGGATATAGAAAATGGTAGGATCATATCCTGCCTCTTTCAACTGGTGGACTACTACGGAGCTGTCGACTCCTCCCGATACTAATGCTGCAATTTCCATAGATATAATTAAATAAGAATCAGACAAAGGTACGGTAAATTTTTTTATATCTTTGTGTTTTCAGTTAATCTCAATCAATAGAACCGATATGCATATACGTTACTCCGCTTTATTATTATCCGCCCTGTTGTTGTCGACAGATGTTTATCCGTATACGGCTTATGTGTTGCCGCAAGCACAGGAAGCGCCCGCTTCCAATCAGTGGAAAGGAAAGAAAGTCGCTTTCCTGGGTGATTCGATCACTGATAAAATCCATGTCGGGACGACTAAGAACTACTGGCAGTATCTTTCGGAACTCTTAGGGTTGGAATCCTTTGTTTATGGCATTAACGGCCACCAATGGGACGGCGTATTGGGACAGGCCGGGAAATTGCAGGCCGAGCGGGGGAGCGACATCGACGCGATTCTGATTTTTGCTGGAACGAATGACTATAACGCCGACGTCCCTCTGGGCGAGTGGTACACCGGGAAGGACGAACCGGTCGAGGTGTCCGGTCCTAAACAGGAAGTGCGTAAACGGCGGACACTGCAAATGGACGGACAGACGTTTCGGGGGCGTATCAACCGTGTCATGTCTTACCTGAAAACGAACTATCCGACCAAGCAGATCATCCTGTTGACACCGATACATCGCGGATATGCCAGGTTCAGTGATGATAATATCCAGCCGGATGAATCCTACCCGAACCGGCTTGGTTTGTATGTCGATGCATACGTCGATGTGATAAAGGAAGCCGCCAATGTCTGGGCCGTTCCCGTTATCGACCTGAACAGCATCAGCGGGCTTTTTCCCGTAAATGATTCCCATACCCGCTACTTCCACAAAGAAGATACGGACCGCCTGCATCCCAATGCCGACGGGCATTATCGGATGGCCAAGGCGCTGATGTACCAACTGTTGGCTTATCCGGCTGATTTCGAATAGGGGATAGTTAAGCGTTTTTTTTATAAAGGGCAGGAAATCTTAGCACAACGAAGCCCCCGGAGACGACAATCATCTCCGGGGGCTTGTCTTGTGTATGCCTTCATCCTTCGCAGGGGAAAGGCTACTTGAACTTTTAATTCAATATACTTTAGTATTATTAATATTAA